>JAZOWH010000128.1:0-23788 GCA_045659165.1 Candidatus Fimenecus sp.
AAATAATTACTGAAATGATAAACAATACTATTGCCATAGGATTTGCAATAAAGTATTCAAATAACAACCTAAATGCTGTTGGCTGATACATAATTGCTATTCCACACATTACTGAAAATATTGCAAAAATGAGCACTGCACCTGCCGCACAATCCTTTGCAATTTTGCCATACTTTGTATATTCTTCACCATGCATGTCCACCACTGCCTCAATGGCTGTGTTTATAAGTTCTGCACCGATTACAAGTCCGCAGGCAACAAACAGAATTGCAAGTTGAGTTCTTGTAATTTCAAAAAAGTCAAATGCAAACAGGAAAAAGAACATATAAATCATACAGACAATATGTATTCGCATATTTCGTTCTTTGGTAATCGCGGTAAAAACGCCTTGAAATGCAAACCCGAAACTTTTAATAAGTTCTTTCATTTTTATTCACCGTCGAAATAATAACTACCATTTCGCTTAAGTCCGATTTTTGTAAGTACTGCTTCTTCTTTTTCTCGCATCTTCACCGCTTCAAGCCCACCGTTTTCGTGGTCATAGCCTAAAAGATGAAGAAGTGAGTGAACTGTTAAAAATCCGATTTCACGCTGAAGTGTATGACCGTACTTTTCAGCCTGTTCATAAGCGTGTTCAATGGAAATGATAATATCACCAAGTACTTTTGCGCCTGTGTCATAGTTGATATCGAACTCACCATTCTCACCCATCGGGAAAGAAAGGACATCTGTACTCTTGTCCATTCCACGATGTTTAAGATTAAGTTCATGAATCATTTCATCGTCAACAATAGAAACGCTGATTTCAGCAAGGTCAGTAAAACCTTCGTGAACAAGTACAGCCTTACAACAACGACGAATCAGCATTCGTACACCTGTTGGTATTTTCATTACATTTTGTTTATTATCAATTATAACTCTTAATTTCTCGTTCATTTATTCTTCCTCATTTCCTGTCTCTCGTACGCTTTAATAATATCCTGAACAAGACGATGTCTAACAACATCCTTTTCTGTAAAGACATTTATCGCAATATCGTCAATTCCTTTAAGAATTTTCATAGCCTCAACAAGTCCTGATTTTTTACCATCAGGCAAGTCGATTTGAGTAATATCGCCAGTTACAACTATCTTTGAATTAAAACCGAGACGAGTCAAAAACATTTTCATCTGTTCTCTTGTAGTATTCTGTGCTTCGTCAAGGATTATAAAGCTGTCATCAAGTGTTCGTCCACGCATATATGCAAGTGGTGCAACTTCAATACTTCCTCTTTCCTGATATCTTTGGAAGCTTTCTGCACCAAGCATATCAAAAAGAGCATCGTACAAAGGTCTTAAATACGGGTCAACCTTCTGTTGCAAATCACCAGGTAAGAAACCGAGTTTTTCACCTGCTTCAACAGCAGGACGAGTAAGGATAATACGGTTTATCTCTTTAGCGCGAAAGGCATTTACTGCCATTGCAACGGCAAGGTATGTTTTACCCGTACCAGCAGGACCAGCGCCAAGGGTAATCGTATTATTTTTGATACACTCAATATATTTTTTCTGTCCAAGAGTTTTTGGTTTGATTGGTTTACCCTTTGCAGTAATGCAGACACAATCCCCTGTCATTTCACAAAGTTTATCTTCACTACCCTCATTAACAAGTGAAAGAACGTATCTCACATTCTGTTCTGACAATGCTTCACCACGGTTGATAAGCATCAACAATCCATTTATTGACCTTACTGCTTTTGAAACATTCTCAGCATCACCGCTGACCTTTATTTCAGAGCCACGACTTATAACCCTTACATTGTACTGAGATTCAATAAGTTTAATATTTTCATCAAAGCTGCCGAACAAACTGACAGTTTGTTCCATTCTATCAACATTTATTACTTGTTCAAACAACTTTCCTCACCTACTCACAAAACTGTATATATTTCATTTATTTTATCACATTTTTTATTTTTTGTCATCATTTTTAACATAAATTTCCTGCAATTTTCCTATTTCTCGTTGGCACTCACCGTTAAAAATAATATTATTCCCATTTTTAGTTATAAACGAGTCCTTAATTATACAATAATCAAGAATTTCATTCACATAACAAGCATTGTCCCACAAGGCAATTTTCTGTTTTGTTTCAGCATCTAACTCTTGTGGAATCTCTGAAAACACCTCACCATACTCAGTTATTATTCCCAATGGAAGCAACATATTTTCAGTTTCAAGAAAAGAATTATGTTTTGTATAAAAACTATCTCCCACAGAAACACCAAGTGGAATTTTCAGTCCAAAGAAGAACAAGCATTTTCTTATCTTTTCACTTGCCTGATTATATGTATTAAAGTCATCACCACAAGATGTATGTTTATATTTTACCAACGCTTTTACATAACCATCTGCATGGACAAAACTTTCTGTACCATCAGCATAAGGAACGATTCCACTAATCAGCAAATCACCTTTTATGACAGCTGAGCCTGGTTTTACTTCTTCAATTCCATAAAGAGAATCAATGCTTACAATTATTCCATCTTCACTGGCGATAAGATTTGTAGGTGTTTCATCGTCATATTTTTCGGGTGCTCGTGTTTTTTCTCTTACCTCAATTACAACAGACGTTCCCTTTCGGTTAACTGATGCCCAGGAAAGCCTTTCAATCTCACTTACCACATTCTCTGCGATATTTTCATCATCAAGCACTCTTACAAATGCCCCTACCTTTACTCCATGTTCTTCAAAAGTTTTTAAAAGGTAATCTTGTTCAAGCTCCACATTACCTATAAGAGATACACTCCAGATGAACTGGCTTAAAATCGTAGTGATACAAGCAAAAAAAGACAGGCCGATTACTATTCCAACACGGACCTTGTTTCTTTTAAGAAAGAATATTAGTCCTTTTTTCTCAAGCACTTTCAATTTCATACCTGATTTTCTTACAGAGTTACGAATAGACAAATATCCATTTATAGTTGTTGATGCCGATATGTTTCCTTTTACATTTTTTATATCCCATAGTGGTATGCCATCACGGGTACAAAGATTTAAAAATCTGTCAGAAAAGCCACCAAACGCTCTGAAATTCACATATCCCAAAAGGTATCTGATTATTTTTATAATAAACATAATCTTTGTCACCCTAACAAAAATCTATATCACTGATTTGACCATTTATTATGACTACATCGTTATCAAAAGATTGTATTACAAGATTATCTCCTGATAAAGACATAACATTATCACCAAGACTTATGCGAATGTTATTTTCTGTATATTCAACAACACCTTTGCAACCATCAATAATAATCTCACGATTCCCTGTCATCTCAATTCTTGGCTCATCGATAAACATCTCTGATAACACTTTGTTTTTTATCTGATTTTTCTCTCTATTTCTTCGTGCCATTTTTTCATACCTCACATATCTATTCATAAAAATATATGTTTTTGGTTTTAAATAATTCATTATAACTCCACATTTTTAATATATTTTATGGGGATGTGAGTTTATGGCTGTTATAAAATTAAAAAAAGAATACTTTTCCTTTCTTTTGATATTATTGTGTATATTTGTATTGTTCAAATATCCTATTCAAGCCAAAAACGGAGTTATTACTGGGCTTGAAATATGTTTACATACAATTATTCCTTCCCTTTTTCCCTTTATGACACTTTCAACTTACATTGTCAAATCTAATATTCTTTCTCCTTTTTATAAAGTTCTTTATTTTCCTTCAAAAATATTCTTCAGGCAACCACCCTGTGCAACTTCTGTTATAATTATGTCCATGATTGGCGGATTTCCCATTGGTATTAAGATGGCAAACGACCTTTACACATCAAATCAAATAACAAAAGAACAAGCACAAAGGCTATGCCTTTTCTGTATAAATGGTGGTCCTGCATTTGTTATAACAACTGTTGGATTAAGTATGCTTGGCAATATAAAAGCAGGTATCATAATCTATGCTTCACTTTGCGCTTCTGCTTTTATTTCGGGTATTATTTCATCGTTTATTGCAGATAAAAATCAAATATCCCAAGCACAGACCAATGATATTTCTTTACCTCTTTCTTCGCTTTCAGTTGCCATCAGTGACTCAATGCAATCAATTCTTGTTATATGTGCATGGGTGATTCTTTTCAGTTCTGCAACAAGTTGCTTAAAGGGATTGAATCTTGGTTACAATGTATATCTGACAATTTGTTCCCTTATTGAAGTTACAAATGGATGTGCACTTTTATCAGGAAATGTTTCTGTGTCAATCATTGCAGGATTAATAGGGTTTGGTGGATTCTGCATTCATTTTCAGGTGTTATCTTTTATTAAAAACATGAAGATGAAATACAAATATTTTCTTATAAGCCGTATTCTTAATGGTGTTTTGTCTGCAATATTTACTCAATTTTTAATGGTGTTTTTCCCCATTGAAACTGACGTTTTTTCAAATTTCGACAAAGTAACTGCTTATTCTTTTTCTGTTTCATTACCTGCATTTTTTGTCGTTATAATTATGTGTATAATTATGATATTTGATATTGATAGAAAGAAAAAATTATGTTAAAATACATAGGAAAGTTCAGGTGATTTTAATGAAAAAATTGTTCGGCAAAAAAGATATTTCAGCTTCATGTTCATACTGTACATACGGAAGAATTGCACCTAATAAAGAATCTATATTATGTAAGAAAGCAGGGCTTGTTGACCTTGATTATTCCTGTAAAAAGTTCAAATACGACCCTCTTAAGAGACAGCCAACAAGACCACGACCAATTATGACATTTAATGAAGAAGAATTCTCATTAAACCTAGATGATACAATTGAATAAAAACAAAAGGCAGAGTTTTTACACTCTGCCTTATTTTTTAATATTCGAAAATCTTTATTGCGCCAAACAAGCTGCGGAAGAAACCGCCAATTTTCTGGAAAAATCCTGAGTCAGAATAAAGTGAAACACTATCTGATGCAAGTTCATTACCATCAGCATCATACAATGTTGCGGTAAACACTGTATCGCCCTTATTATTTGCAACAACCCTTAATGACATTCCATCATTCATAGCTGTTTCATCGAAATTTTTATTATCTGAAGTCCATACAACATATGAGTCTGCAGGTGCATTTCCTTCAAATTCTGCATGAATAATAATTCCATCTTTATTACGGATTTTTGTTTGTGTTGGTTGTTTAATGCTAAACACATAGTAATCAGGGTCTTCTTCGCCACAAACAGTACAGTTTCCACTTGAGAATGAATGTCCCAATGCAGTTACTTTATCATCCACATATGTGTCGTCACATACTGTACAAGTATATGTTGTGAAACCATCTTCTGTACAAGTCGGCTCAGTTACTACTGAATTATAACTGTGTCCTGTTGCAGATGTTTCGTCGTCAACATATGTGTCACCACAATCTACACAAGTATATGTTGTGAAGCCTGTTTCTGTGCAAGTTGGCTCAGTTACTACTAAATTATAGTTGTGACCGTTGGCAGAAGTTTCATCGTCAACATAAGTGTCTCCACAATCTGCACAAGTATATGTTGTGAAGCCATCTTCTGTACAAGTTGGTGGTGTTACTACTGAATCATAACTGTGTCCTGTTGCAAATGTTTCATCATCAACATATGTGTCACCACAATCTACACAAGTATATGTTGTGAAGCCTGTTTCTGTGCAAGTTGGCTCAGTTACTACTGAATTATAGCTGTGTCCTGTTGCAGGTGTTTCGTCATCAACATATGTATCACCACAAACACAAGTATAGGTTGTGTAGCCGCCTTCTGTACAGGTTGGTAGAGTTACATTTGGCACATAATAATGGTCACCTGTTGCATTTATAGTTTCTGTATAGCTGTCACCACAATGGCAAGTGTAAGTCATAACACCATTTTCTGTATGTGTTGCAGGTTTTGTAATTTCTTCTTTATAGCTATGTCCTGTTGCAGATGTTTCATCATCAACATAACTATCACCACAAGCAGAACAAGTATAAGTTGTGAAGCCTTGTTCTGTGCAAGTTGGTGCAGTTACTACTGAATTGTAATTGTGACCGTTAGCATTTACATAAGCGTCAACATAGGTGTCACCACATTCGCAGGTGTATGTTGTATAACCCTGTTCTGTACAAGTTGGTGATGTTATAACTGTTTCGTGATTATGTTCAGTAGTCTTTTCGATTGTTTCTGTGTAAGTATCACCGCAACAACAAGTGAATGTCATTACACCTGTTGTTGTGTGCGTTGCAGGTATTGTGATTTCTTCGTTATAGTTGTGTCCTGTTGCATCTACATAATCGTCAATGTAAGTATCACCACATTCACAGGTGTATGTTGTATAACCTTTTTCCGTGCAAGCTGGTGGTGTTTTTTCAGTTTCATAATTATGAATTTTAGCTGACTGTGTTATAAATGGAATTGGATTATAATCAATATCTACAAACTCATCAATAAAAAGAGAAATTTCACTACAAGCATCTTTGATAACTCTAAACTGAACTGTAAAAAGTGTGCCTTCTACACTTTTTGGTTCTGCGGAAACAGCAACATACATAAGTTTATTACTAGCAAAGACATCGTTGTATTCTTCGTATTCATATTTCCCTTTTGATTCTGCAGAAACAATTTCCAAAACAGTATCATCGTAATTCAAAGCGAGAGTTAATGTTGCCAAATTTGAATTTTCAGTCATATTGACATTAACATTTACAATGTCACCCACTTTTGCACTTTCAACATCTGTCTGGGCAGAAAATGTTACAACTTCGTTGGAAGCATTTGCTACTGATACAGGAACCATAGATAATATTAAAATGGTTGCCAGGAGAATTGACAAAAATTTCTTTGTTTTTTTCATAATAATCATCTCCAATCAATACCTTAATGATACCATATAAATATTGACAATTCAAGTTATTTAAGTCCTGCTACTGTTTGGAGAACAAAACGAGCATCGGTTGCTGAAACCTTGCCATCCTTGTTTATATCAGCAAGTAAGGTCTGTTTGTCATTTAATTTCTTGACACCTGCCACGGCTTGCAAAATCATTCTTGCATCTGATGCAGACACCTTACCATCACCCGTTGCGTCACCAAGAACATCTGTTGCACCAAGCACTGTAACACTTCCGTTTTTTGTGGTGCACTCATACACCTTTCCGTTATAATCAGTGTTTTCTGTACTCTCGAGTTTAAGCGTACATGTTCCTGAAGCCTTTAAAATTTTAAACTTAACCTTAAATACAGTTCCGTTTAAATTATTGTATGTTCCAGAAAAATTAACCGCTGTACCTGTGTTATGCAGACTTCCGTTTGCTGCTGCATCACCTTTTTCACAGCTGATGTACTGAAGCTCTTGTGGATTATATGAAAGTGATACATTTGAACCCCATATTTTTGATGATGATGAGATTTTTACTGTAACTGTTACAGTATCATTTATTTTACCTGAAACGTCACTTGCAGAATATGATATACCCTGTGCACTTGCATTAATTACAGGAAAAGAAAGGACAGTTATTACAATTGAAATTATAACTGCAAGAAATTTTGTTATTTTCATTATGTACTCCTTGTATGAAAAAAGACGGAGATAAACTCCGTCTTAATTTACTTGTCTAAAACTTATCTTTTGCTCTTGAAAAGGTCAAGAATGTCACCCATATCGTCATCAGCGCCAAACTTTCCACCGTTTGAGCTGATATCTTCCATACCACTGTTGTAGTGTGGCTTTTTAGCAACGCCATTTGAATCAAGACCAAAACCTGTTGCAATAACAGTAACAATCATTTCATCGTCAAGCTTTTCATCAAAAGCAACACCGAAGATGATGTTTGCATCTTCGTCAGCCTGTGCACGAACAATACCTGCTGCTGTGTCAACATCTTCAAGAGTAATGTCAGCAGATGCTGTAATACTGATGATAACACCCTTTGCACCTGTGATTGTTGTTTCAAGAAGTGGGCTAGAAATAGCAGCATTAGCAGCCTGTTCAGCCTTATCCTTACCATTTGCACGACCGATACCCATATGAGCATGACCTGCATCCTTCATTACAGATGTAACGTCAGCAAAGTCAAGGTTAATGAATGCTGGCATTGTAATAAGGTCTGTAACAGAGTTAACACCCTGACGAAGAACATCGTCAGCAATGCTGAAGGCATTAGCAAATGTAATCTTCTGTTCTGAAACATACTTGAGTCTTTCGTTAGGAATAACGATAAGAGAGTCAACGTGCTGTGCAAGTTCAGCGATACCTGCTTCAGCCTGCTTCATTCTATGATTACCTTCAAATGCGAAAGGCTTTGTTACGATACCAACTGTAAGAATGCCCATATTTTTTGCGATTTCAGCAATTTTAGGAGCAGCACCTGTACCTGTTCCGCCACCCATACCTGCTGTAACGAATACCATCTGAGCACCGTCAATCTTTTCAACGATTTCGTCGTGGCTTTCATCAGCTGCTTTTTCACCAACTTCTGGTTTTGCACCTGCACCACGGCCTGCAGTTACTTTCTGGCCGATTGCAAGTGTCTGACCTGCAAGTGAACGATTAAGAGCCTGCTGGTCTGTGTTGATAGCGATAAGTTCAACACCTGAAATTCCAGACTTTGCCATACGGTCAATTGCGTTTCCGCCGCCGCCACCAACGCCGATTACTTTAATGTTTGCGATGTCCTGATACTGATTATCAATTTCGAATGCCATTTTTAACATCCTCCTATGTATATTTTCACACCTATTTTTTGCATTGTATCATAGGGTATTTTAACATTATTATAGAAAAATTGCAATATATATTGTATATATTTTTTTATTTTTTTCAGAGTTTTTTCTATTTTTTTATTCTTTTTTCGACAAATAGTCACCGAATGTATCACAGTGAATGTTTACTCGTTATTTTTTTGAGTTTCATCATCCGTTTTTTCGGTACTTTCCCCTGTATTTTCTGATGTTTCTTCAGATGGATTTTCCTCTGTTACAGGTTCAGTTGTAGGTACTTCTTCCGACCAATATCCTTTACCATCTACAGTAAGATTTATTGTTCCACGATAATGATTATTTTCCTCATCCTGTTTTTCTATAGCAGCTTTTCCCAAAGCAAGTTTTGAGCCTAAATTTTCATTATCTGTTTCACCAAGTTCAAGTGTTATTCTACCCTGATAAACGATTTTTATGTTATATATATCTGATATATCCATCATTGAAATATCTTTAAGTCCGATTCTGTTGCATTCTGCTAAAACATCATTCATTTTTGTGTAGACCTTTTCTTCTTTAAGAACAACCATTTCACCAAGGTCTACTGACTCGATTTCGCCAAGATTTACAAGAGTTATATTCTCACCAACCATTTCAAGGTCTTTTTCAAGAACCTTTCCATTTTCATCAAGCAATGTATAATATCCGTTCATTGCAATACCAAGTTTTGCATCAGTTTTCTTGACTACAAGTTCAAGTGTTGATGGCAAACGACGCTTTACTTTTACTGAACCGATATATGTCAACTCGGACGAAATTTTATCGTTGAGTTTTGATTTTGAAAGGAATATGAGATTGTCACCCTCTGAAACGCCCGATGCTTTAACAACGGTTTCATGAGAATAAACTGTATCACCTGACACAACAATTTTATTTATATTAAAGAACAATGACAGGCCAACAATAACACCAACAACAAGAAAAACGACGCCAATAATTGAACGGATAATTATTTTCTTTCTGCGATTTCTTTTGTTACGCTGAATTCTTCCGTTTACTATTCGTTCGTTATTGGAAAGTTGCGAATTTCTATTAGTATTTTGTCTTCCATGTTCATTCATCTTTATTCACCCTTTTTATGTCCGCACCCAGAATACTGAGTACTTTTTCCGGTTTTTCATATCCTCTGTCGATATGATGAATTTCTGTAATTTCTGTTTTACCCTCTGCGCAAAGACCTGCAAGAATCATTGCTGAACCACCACGCAAATCAGTTGCCTTTACCTTAGCACCATTAAGTGATTTGACACCTTCAACAACTGCCATTCTGCCTTCCACACTTATTTTTGCACCAAATCGCAACAACTCACCAACATGCTTGTATCTGCTTTCAAAAATATTTTCAACAAACACACTTGTTCCGTCAGCAATCGTAGTTAACGCCATCATCTGTGACTGAACATCCGTTGGAAATCCAGGATGTGGCATTGTACGAATCATCCGTATTCTTTTAAGATAATTCGGTGCTGTTGCTGTAACATTTCTTCCATTAACTGAAATAATACATCCAGCATCACGAAGTGGCTGTATTATTGGTCCAATATGAGATGGAACAATATCTTTTATACAAATTTTTCCACCAGTCATCACTGTTGCAATCATATATGTTGCAACAACAATTCTATCGGGAATAATTGAATGTTCACAAGGTTTCAGAGCTGAAACACCCTCAATTGTAATGGTGCTCTCACCTGCTCCATAAATTCTTGCTCCACATTTGTTAAGGAAATCTGCTAAATCACTTATTTCTGGCTCTCTTGCCGCATTTGAAATAATAGTTGTTCCTTTTGCTAACACAGCAGAAAGAATAATATTTTCTGTTGCTCCTACACTTGGGAATGATAATATTATTCGGGTTCCCTGAAGACCTTTTTCTTCTGCCGAACAGACTAAACAACCATTTTCCGTTGTGATATTTGCACCAAATTGTTCCATTGATGACAAGTGCAAATCAATAGGTCGGAGTCCTATTTCGCAACCACCAGGAGTTGAAAGTACTGCTTTACCCATTCGTCCCATTATTCCACCGAGGAACACTATTGACGAGCGCATTTCTCGCATAAGATTATCCGGTACATCATATCTGTTAATTGACGATGAATCAACAATTATTGTATGTCCGTCACGCGTTACCAAACATCCAAGATATTCAAGAATTCTTATAGTTGCATCCACATCAGAAAGACAAGGACAATTATGTATGACTGACTCTCCGTTTACAAGAAGTGTTGCCACAAGAATAGGCAAAACACTATTTTTTGCCCCTTGAACAGTAATCTCCCCGTTAAGGCGATTCCCACCTGTTACAATGAATTTATTCAATTTCCACACACCCTTTACAGTATGACAAAATACTATGCGTCACATACTATGCAGTTTGTGGAAATAATGTTATTAAAGTGAAGTAATAATTCTACAGATTTCAGAAAGTGCATTTATTTTTGCATCTTTTCCTGCATTTTGTGAAATTCTGTAAAGTTTAATACTGTCGTTTTTAAGTTCCATAATCTTTTGTGCAAGGTATTTTCCATCAAGGTCTTTTTCTTCAATAAGAATCGCACCGTCATTTTTTGCAAGTGCCATAGCATTATGGAATTGATGATTTTCTGCCACATTAGGTGATGGAATCAAAATTGATGGTTTTTTAAGAGCTTGAATTTCTGAAATTGAACTTGCTCCTGCACGACTGATTACTATATCACAAGCAGGAAGACATACATCCATATTGTCGATATATTCACGAATATGAATATTTGTACCTCTGCCGAATGGAATATCCATTTCTTTAAGTTTATCTCCTACCCAATTACCGTATTTGCCTGTTGAGTGTAAGAAACAGATGTTTTTTTCATCCTTTAAAATATCAAGCATTTCAACGATTGCTTTATTAATTGCATCAGCACCTAATGAGCCACCCATTGAAAGCACAAGAATATCATCACTCTGAATTCCCATTGATACACGTGCAAAATCCCGATCTGCCTTTAAAATCTCACGTCTTACAGGAAGGCCTGTTACAATTGGAGAATTTTTGCATTTCATATATTTTTCGGCATCTGCTGATGTGAGCATAACCTTATCAACTTCTTTTGCCAACGCTTTATTAGCAACTCCAGGAAAGGCATTTTGTTCATGAATTGCAGTTTTTATTCCCATCTTTACTGCCATTTTCAGAACTGGTCCTGTTACATATCCACCAAAACCTACAACCACATCAGGTTTGAATTCATTGAGAATTTTTCTTGCATCAATAAAAGCTTTTATTGTAAGAATTACTGTCTTTATATTTTCAACAATCCCTGAAAAAGTCATATTACGGGAAAAACCATTCATCTGTACAGTTTTAATTTCAAAACCTGCATTTGGAACGATTGTAGTTTCCATACGTCCTTCTGTTCCCACAAAAAGAATTTCAGATGATGGGTCAAGTCTTTTTACTTCTTTTGCAACTGCTATGGCTGGATTAATATGTCCACCTGTGCCACCTGCAACAAACATAACTTTCACGTAAAATCACTCCTTTTTTCGTGCGCTTCGTGAAACTGAAAGCACCATGCCCATTTCCGCTAACAAAATAACAAGTGATGTACCACCTGCTGAGAAGAATGGAAGTGAAATACCTGTGTTAGGAAGTAAATCTGTAACAACACCAATATTAAGCGCAACCTGAATACCAACCTGGAAAACAATTCCCATTGCAACTAATGCACCAAAACGGTCTTTGGCATTCATACCAATTTTTACTCCTCTGTATATAAGTGCAGCAAAAAGAAGGATGATTGCTGTTGCACCTACAAACCCCAATTCCTCGCAAATAATTGAGAAAATAAAGTCATTCTGTGGTTCAGAAACAAAAAGATGTTTCTGTTTTGACTGTCCAAGTCCTGTGCCTAAAAATCCACCTGAACCAATAGCATAAAGTGAGTTGTTTGTCTGCCAGCGTACACCCAACGGGTCAGATTCTTTATCAAGCCATGCTGTGATTCTTTCACCTGCATAATCCTTAAGAATTTCAGGATTAAAAATAAGAATCAATGCCGCTACAGCAACAACTGCTACACCGACTACAAACCATTTACTCTTTGCTTCACCTAACCACAACATTACAACACCAATCGCAAGCATAAGCAAAGCACCTGAAAGGTGGTTTTCAAGATAAACAAGAACAGCAAATGAAACTATAATCATTCCATAAGCCATAACGCTTGTAAAAGATTTATATATTACTAATCTCCCGTTTGTAAGTTGGTCAACTCTTTTACAAAGTGTCATCTCACTTGGAACTTTTCCTGTCACGCTCTTATAGTTCTTATCAAGAAGATATGCAAGAATTAATATCAAGCATATTTTTGCTATTTCCGATGGCTGGAATGTAATAATTTTAAGGTCAATCCAACGACGGAATCCCGGTTGAACACTATCAGGAAGCAAAAGAACAAGCACAAGAAGTATATATGAAATCGGTACACCTATCAGTGCAATAAGCTTGAAATACTCATATCTTATTCGTGATACAAAAAACATTGCCACAACACCGATTACTGCATAAATCAACTGTCTTGTGAAAATTTCCGTACTGCTTCCTCGATTGTAATAACTGTAAGTATAGCTTGAAGAAAACAGCATTATAAGACCTACTGTAACAATTGTCATAAGGATGATAAAGAACGGTACATCAATTGAACCTTTTGCAAACAATGAATTTATAAAATCATTCTTCTTTTTTGAGTTACTCCTAGTAGCCATTTTCTCACCGCCTTTTAAAGATTTTTATTTTTATCTGTCTATAATTCCGTACCAATAAAGTGCAAGTCCCACTGCACAACCAATCATATTTACAAGAGTAAAGATTGTTACGATTTTGCGTTCTTTCCATCCACACATTTCAAAGTGATGATGAATTGGTGCCATTTTAAAGATTCTCTTACCATGAGTAACTTTGAAGTAACCAATCTGAATCACATCTGAAAGTGCTTCGATTACATAAATAATACCGAAAAGAACAAGGATAATTGGGCAATCAATAGCATAAGCAAGTGCTACAACCATACCACCCAAGAACATTGAGCCTGTATCACCCATCATAACTTTTGATGGATAGTAGTTCCAGATAAGATATCCTAAGCAACCACCTGCAAGACCTGCTGCTAAAATACTGATGCCGAAGAATTTTGTCATAAGTGCTGCTATACAAAATGCAATTGCTGTAACTGATGTTACACTTGCGCAAAGTCCGTCAACACCATCTGTAAAGTTAACCGCATTAACTGCACCATAGATTACACAGATGCCAAAAATCCAGAAGAACCATTTAAGGTCAACCGCACCCACAAAAGGAATTTTCATATATGTGAGTCCATTCATACTGAGCGCTGCAAGATAAGCAATAATCAAGATTATCTGTGGAACTGTTTTTTGAATTTCTGTAAGACCTAAATTTCTCTTTTTTACTACTTTTATATAGTCATCAGCAAAGCCTACAAGACCAAGTCCGATTGCAAGGACTACGCCTGCAACAAGTTTAACTTTTAACTGGTCTGGCATTACATGTTCACTTGCAAAAAGATTTCCACCCATAAGATAGTCTGTTACAAGTACACATACAACTGACAAAATTGTACTTATGATAAACATAAGACCACCCATTATTGGTGTTCCCTGTTTTGACTTGTGCCATGCAGGTCCGATATCAAGAATTGTCTGACCAAACTTTAATTTTCGAAGCCATGGGATAAGAACAAATCCCAACAAAAATGCTATTATGAAACTTAAAACGGCTGTTGCACCTAATGCTACATAAATATTCATATCAACAACTCCTTATTTTACATCCCACTGTTCATATATTTTTTCAAAAACTTCTTCAAGTTTCATTCCACGACTTGCCTTGAAAAGCAACGTATCACCTGTACGAATTTCACTTAAAAGAGCTTTTGTAAGTTCGTTTTTATCAGTAAATGAATACACGTTCAAAAGTCCTGATTTTTTAGCACTATCTGCCATAAACTGTGACTGTTCACCATATGTAAATAGCATATCAATTTTACATTCAGCAGCATATTCACCCACATTTCTGTGTGCTGTTTCACTGTAACTGCCGAGTTCAAGCATATCACCAAGCACTGCAATTTTTCTGCCCTTTGCAATTTTGCAAAGTGAATTAAGACCTGCTTTTTGAGAATCAGGACTTGCATTGTAACAGTCCTCGATAACTGTAATTCCGTTAATTTCTTTGATTCTCTGTCGCATTCCAGACGGAACATAATTTGCAAGACCTTTTGCAATATTTTCAGGTGAAATCCCATATTCAACGCCTACTGCGAATGCTGACAAAGCGTCATAAACATTATGAATTCCTACAGTTGGAATCGTAATTTCTTGTCTTATATCACCGTTGACAGCAACAAAGCTTGTTGAAAGTCCATTTTCTGTAATATTTTCTGCAAGTACATCACTATTTTTGTTTTCAATACCGAAGAAAATAACTTTATAATCATCTGTTTTTACAGTTGAAAGCAAATCATTATCACCATTAAGAAAAAGTGGTGCACCCTTTGGAAGTCCGTGAAGAATCTCAAGTTTTGCACCTAAAATTCCTTCTCTTGAACCAAGATTTTCAATGTGAGAAACACCTACATTTGTGATTATTGCTGAGTCAGGATTTGCACATTTTGAAAGAACTGAAATCTGTCCTGCACCGTCCATACCCATTTCAATTACGGCATTTTTTGTTGTTTCATTAAGTCTGAAAAGTGTTCTTGGAACACCGATTTCATTATTGAGATTACCCTCTGTTTTCAAGGTTTCTCCACTTTGTTCCATTACACAGGCAATCATTTCTTTTGTTGTTGTTTTACCAACACTGCCTGTAAGTCCGATTACACGTAAACCTTCAATTGAGTTTCTATAAAAATTAGCAAACTGAAGAAATGCTTTTTTTGTATCTTCAACATAGATTACAGGAGCTGAACACTCAACTTTCTTGTGACAAACAACTGCACCAACACCATTTTCTGCAACATCTTTTATAAAATCGTGACCGTCGAAGCGTTCACCCTTAATTGCAAAAAACAATGTTGTTTCATTCACATTACGACTGTCAATTGAAACATTATCTATTATATTTTTCGAATCAATATTTGTTCCTAATGCTTTTGCAATTTCAGTTACTTTTAAATTCATTATAATCTCCTGAATTAATCAAAATACTCTTTTATTATATCTCTTTCATCAAAAGGAAGTTTCATATCTCCTATGATTTGATATGTTTCGTGACCTTTTCCTGCAAGAAGGACAACGTCACCTTTTCTTGCTTTAGAAAGTGCAAATTCAATTGCCTGACGACGATTTTCTATCACAGCAATTTTTGCCTTTGATTTTTCCATACCGCAAAGTATGTCGTTTATTATAAGTAGTGGATTTTCGTTTCGTGGATTGTCACTTGTGACAACTGCAACATTGGCAAGTTCACCTGCTATTTTACCCATTTCCGGTCGTTTCAGTTTATCTCTGTCACCACCACAGCCGAATACAAGAATGATTTTTCCTGATGCAATTTCACGAACCGCATAAAGAATATTTCTCAAACCATCCGGTGTATGAGCATAGTCTATCATTACTGTAAAGTTCTTTGGCACAGGAACTATTTCTCCTCTACCCTTTACATATTTAATCTCATTTATAGCCTTGGCAATTTCATCAATCTCAAATCCAAGATTTACAAGCACCGATACTGCACAGAGTGTATTATAAACTGTAAACTTACCAAAAAGTGATGATTGAATTCGGCTTATAAAATCAAATCCAACCAATTCATATCGAATACCGTTTTCATTACAGACAACATTTTTTGCTGTGTAATCTGCTTTGTTATTAACAGTTGAAAATGAATATACGGGACATTTTATTCTATCATAATTCTCCGAAACTAATTCATCATCAATATTTATACAAGCAAATTCTGACTGATTAAACAGTTCTAATTTTGAGCTTATATAATTCTCCATACATCCGTGATAATCGAGATGTTCGGGAGTTATATTCGTTATGGCTGATGCACAGAAATTTATGCCGTAAACTCTTTTCTGACAAAGCGCTTGCGAAGAAACTTCCATAACACAGTATTCGCAACCGTCCTTTACCATTTCACTGAAAATTTTATTAAGTTCCATTGGTTCAGGAGTTGTTAAAACTGATTGGTTAGTTATGTTACCCCAGCTGTTTTCAACAGTACCGATGATTCCACACTTTTTACCAAGAGATTCAAGAATACTCTTGATAAAAAAGCAAGTTGAGGTTTTTCCGTTTGTTCCTGTGATGCCGATTATTTTTAATTTCTTTGACGGATTATCATAAAAATTTGATGCAATCTGTGAAAATGCACACCTTGTATCTTTAACAATTATTTGTTGACTTACACCTAAATCACGGTTTGTTACCACTGCAACAGCACCATTTTTTAAGACATTTTTCGCAAGTGAATGACCATCAACTCTGTTACCATCAACACAGATAAAAAGTGCATTTTCTAAATTTTCATTATCCTTATCCGTTACTCTTTCAACTTCCCTTTCTTCGTACACATCCTGCGTTTTCACACCCTTAAGAAGTGAAGAAAGTTTCATTGTTTTACCTCTATTAAATTAGTCTGATATTACCTCGTTAGAACGGAAATAAACCGTTATAACATATCCCGCTTCGCCTATTGTTCCCTTTGGCACACTTTGTTTGTATGATACCATTTGGCCTGAGCCCTGTGTATTTCCTGCAACTTTTATATTGAAGCCTGCATTAATTGCTGTTCGGTTTGCTTCGGTCAATGTAAGTCCTGTAAGTTCAGGGACTGTTGCTGTATGTTTTTTAGCATTCTCTTCTGTATATACAACAATTACGCCACCCTTTGGCATTGACTGGTTTGGTGATGGCATTTGCGAAATAACTGATGAACCGTCACCTACAATTTTCACTGTAAATCCAGTTGCTTTTGACTTAACTGTTTCTGTACTTTCACCAATAAGGTTTGGTGCTGTTACGGTTGCCTTTGCAAATTCTTCGTCATTATATTCAGGGTCAACATTTAGATATGCAAGGATATTTTCAAAAATTCGACCTGCCACAGGCGCTGCACCTGAACCACCGGTTGCATAATACTGTGGTTCGTCAAGCGCTATAAACACAGCTATCTGTGGGTTGTTTGCAGGAGCAAAACCTGCGAATGACGCAACGTTTTCGTCCTTTGCGTTTGCACCGATTTTTTCACTAGTACCTGTTTTACCTGCAATATGATAACCAGCAACATAAGCATTTTTTGCTGTACCCCATACACAAACCTGTTCCATAACATCAGTCATAATATCAGCTGTTTTTTCTGATATTACCTGTCTTCTTACGAATGGTTCAGTTTCGGAAATGATATTACCATCTTCATCAAGTACCTTTGAAACAACATAAGGTCTCATAAGTTTACCACCATTACCCATAGATGCAACGGCTGTAATCATCTGGATTGGTGTTACCTGGAATGTCTGACCGAATGATGCAGATGAAAGTTCTGCAATACCCATTTTAGAAACATCGTAATATGTTTTTCCTGCAACAGGTTTTCCTTCTGAAGGTAAGTCAATTCCTGTTGTTTCTGTAAATCCGAATGCCTGGAAATATTTTGAGAATCTTTCTTTACCAAGCTTTTGTCCCATTGTGATAAAGAATGTATTACATGAGTTTGGCATTGCTTCAAAAACTGTCTGTGTACCATGAGCCTTATGGTTAAAGCAGTTCTGATTATAATCTGCAACTCTTATTGTACCTGAACAGTTATATGTAGTATCAACTGTCATAATTCCTTCTTCAAGTGCAGCCGCAGCAACGAAAAGTTTAAAAACTGAACCTGGTTCATAAGTATCAGATATAGTTCTGTTTCTCCACTGAGAATAAAGTGCATTTGTTTCTGCCTGTTGTCTTTCTTTATCATCTTCAATTTCTTTAATCTGTTCAATTACTGCATTTGAATAAACTTTGTAAGGCGAATTCAAATCGTAATCAGGCATTGTTGACATGCCAAGGATTGCACCTGTTTTAACATCCATTACAATACCATATGCATATTTTGCCTGTGTTTCAGAAATTGCCTGTGACAACTGTTGCTCAAGATAATACTGAATAACCTCGTCAATTGTAAGAACAAGACTATAACCTTGTTTTGCATCATAAATTGTTTCGTAATCATTAGGCATCTTGCCGTTTCGAGCATTTTTCGCAGTGATAATTCGTCCTGCTTCACCTGTAAGGCTGTCATTATATTTAAGCTCAAGACCTGCACGGCCGATATCCTCTGACCCTGTAAAACCAACTATTGTTGATGCAAATGAGCCTAAAGGATAATATCTCTTTGTATCAGGGTCGATACCAATAATTGTGCCGATTTTATCTGACTTATGCTCTTTGATATATTTTTGAAGTTCTTCTTTTTTCTTATTATCAATCTGACCGATAATTTTTTCATAACCACTCTGTGAACGATTCACTTTTTTAGTTACTACTTCTTTATCAAGGTCAAAAATGCTGACAAAACCATCAACAAGCAACTTTTTCTGCTCATCTGTTTCAATCTTTGATGGATTTATATACACAAGCCATGCTGAAGCGCTCTGTGCGATAACTTTCATATTTGAGTCGTAAATTGTTCCTCTGTTAGCTGCAATTACAGTATCACTCAACTGGTTTCGTTCTGCCTTAAGACGATATTCTTCACCCTTAATAATCTGAATCCAGAAAAGATTTCCTATCATAACAAGTAATGCAACACCAAAAATCAAAAAAGCATTTAATGAACGATTTTTCATAGCTTTTGTTGGTTTTTTATTCATTTTCAAGTCACATCCCTTATCCGAAATTCGTATTTTAAATAAAACAACGAGAGCACAAGATATTTTTATCCTGACTCTCCATCGTTAAAATATATTACTTTTAATTCGCGTTTATTACCTTATCGGTTTCTCTGCCATTTACTTTCGCAACATAATCTTCTGCTGATAAATCAACATATACAACCTGATAATCCTGAACCTTAACCATACCAAGATTATTTGCTGCATAATTCTCAACATTATTGATTGAAACTATTGCATTCAGTTCATTGTTGATTTTGATTGCATCACTTTTTGCAAGTTCCATTTTGTTTTCTACCGCACTGATTTCACGGTTGATTTCATCAAGCTGAACTCTGCTGAAAATCGCAATTGCCATAAACATAAAAATCGCAGTTGCAATACACATTGCCTTAAATATACGCTTGGTATCCTCTGCAGTCTGCTGACGAACCTGTTCAGCTGTTTTTCTTGTTTTCTTAACAAGTTCAAGCGCAGGTCTTTTTTGTGGCGCAGGTTTCATTTTAGGCGCTGCAGAGCCGTTTGTATTATGTATTCTTGCATTCTGATTGTAATTATAGTATGCATAAGCGTTTCTGTTCTGTTGCGCCATATTTCTCTTCCTTTACCTTAATCTTTCAATCGTGCGAAGTTTTGCACTTCTGCTTCTGTTGTTCATGTCAAGTTCAGACTGTTTTACTGACAACCCTTTATGAACAACTTTACCTTCAGGTGTTTTCCCACATACACAAACCGGAAATTCCTTAGGACAAGTACATCCCTGACTGAACTCACGGAATTTTTCTTTAACCGTTCTATCTTCAAGAGAATGGAATGTAATTATCGAAAGTCTTCCGCCGACTTTCAAACTGTGGAACATATCGTCCACAGCTTGTCCAAGAGTAGAAAGTTCATCATTAACTTCAATTCTTATTGCCTGAAATGTTTTTCTTGCAGGATGTCCATCACGTCTGTACTTGGCAGGAACTGAATCCTTAATAATCTCTGCAAGCTCAAGTGTTGTTTCTATACTTTTTTGATTTCTTATTTTTACAATATTCTTTGCAATGTTCCTTGCAAATTTTTCTTCACCATATCGGCTGATTACATTAGACAATTCCTGTTCGGAATAGCCATTCACCACATCAAATGCACTTTTACCCGTTTTGCTCATTCGCATATCAAGTGGTGCATCGTGATGAAAAGAAAATCCTCGTTCAGGAGTATCAAGCTGGAATGAACTAACACCCAAGTCAGCAAGGATGCCATCAGCTTGTCTGCCATTCAAAATATCTTTAATGTTGCTGAAGTTATTATTGACAATCTGGACCTGAGGCATATTGCCAATTCGTTCAGTAATTACCTTAATGGCGTCGGGGTCACGATCAACAGCAACAAGAACACCGTCCGGGATGCGTTCAAGTATTGCTCTTGAATGCCCCGCCCCGCCACAGGTACAATCAACATACAAACCATCTTTTTTAATATCAAGAGATTCAATTGTCTCGTCAAATAAAACTGATATATGTTTAAATTCCATCGTTCTATATTACCAATCAACATCTGCAGAATAATCAATCGCATCTTCAAGAGCAACTTTTCCCGGTCTGAAGTTTTCAACCGGCCATATCTCCACTCTCTTGCCACCACCAGATAACACAACCTCTTTTTTGAGCTTTGCGTATTCTATGAATCGAGCTTCAATATTAAGTCTTCCTTGATTATCCACGCTACCGTTTGAAACGCTACTGAAGAAGTTACTTTGTTGCTCAAGAGTATGAGTTTTTCGGTACTGCTCAGCAATTTCTTCGAAGGCACTTGCAGAATAAAGCCACAAATTACCCTGTGGACCTGGCATTACAACAAACTTTTCACCAAGGTCATCACGATACTTTACAGGAATGAACAAACGGTTTTTAGCATCAAGATTATGAAAATATATGCCTATAAATGACATTTTGTCCACTCCTTTCGTAGTTGATTTTCTGCTATTTCACCATTTCGATGTATTTTAGGTGTAATTTTCCCCCACATCGATGAATTAATTATACAATATAGTATAAAAAAATGCAACTATTACTTGAAAATATTTTTGTGCATTTTTCTACAAAATTTTAAATATTTTTTTGTTTATTTTTCACAACTGCAAAAAAAGCATAAAAAAAGCACCTTATTCCTTACGGAACAAGGTGCAAAAAGCATTTTTTACTTTTCAAACTCTTTTTTATAGCCTTCAATAGCATCTTCAATAATTTCAACCGCTGCAAGGACACCTTTTGCCTCATCAATAGCAGTATCTTTATTTTCAAGCATTTTATAGACTGTAAAGAAATGAGTCATCTCATCAAAAATGTGTTTTGGAAGTTGACTTATATCCTTATACTCATTATATGTTGGGTCACCAAACGGAATTGCAATAATCTTGTCATCAGCATGGCCACCATCAACCATAGAAATAACACCGATTGGATAACAACGAACAAGTGCCATTGGTTCAATCTTTTCTGAACAAAGCACAAGCACATCCAACGGGTCGTTATCGTCTGCAAATGTTCTTGGAATAAAACCATAGTTAGCAGGATAGTGAGTTGATGTATGAAGAACTCGGTCAAGCTTTAAAAGTCCTGTTTCCTTATCAAGCTCATATTTCATTTTACTGCCTTTGCTGATTTCTATTACGGCTTCAAAGTCTTTTCGTGTAATTCTAGAAGGGTCAATATCGTGCCATATATTCATTATTTCTTAACTCCTTTGTATTCTTCAATAAGATTTTTACGAACTCGCCACAACTCTTCAGAAAGGTCAACATAATAAGTATGAGGGTTCTCAAATCTTTTAACTTCTTCCCAGAGATTATCAATTTCTTCTGAACAGTAATCTCTGATTTCATCAACAGATGGTTCTTTATATACACACTCACCTTTCACAAAAACAGGACGAAGTAATTTTCTTGCAACAAAGTTTTCAACTTCCTTACGTTTCCATGTGAAGTCAGGGTCAAAGAGTGTATATGGTTTACTCTCATCAATTTCTTCGTTTTCTAACGCAAGCACATCGGCAATGGCTTTACCTGTATCACAATCAAAAAGTCTGTAAAGCATTTTTGAATGAGGTGTAGTGATTTTACTTACATTTTCCGAAAGATTGATTTTAGGGATAATCTCGCCATCTTTTTCAATAGCACTCAATTTATAAACTCCACTAAAAAGTGGTGCTGATGCCGAGTTTATAAGTCTTTCACCAACAATAAAGCAATCAACCTTTGCGCCCTGAAGAATCATATCATTGATAATATATTCATCAAGCGAGTTTGACGCTGTAATGCTACAATCAGGATATCCTGCTTCATCAAGCATTTTTCTTGCTTTCTTTGAAAGGTATGTTATATCACCCGAGTCAATGCGAATACTGATCGGTCGTTTGCCCATTGGTGCTAAGACATCATTAAAAGCTTTTATCGCATTAGGAACACCTGAACGGATTGTATCATAAGTATCAACAACCAGTGAACAATTATCAGGATATTGTCTTGCATATTCACAGAACGCTTCGTATTCAGAATCAAACATCTGTACCCAGCTATGAACCATTGTATTCATTGTTGGGATGCCGAACTTTTCACTCTGTACAACACCTGAAGTACCGACACAACCACCGATATATGCAGCACGTGAACCATAGAATGCAGAATCAAAACCAACTGCACGACGAGTACCGAATTCAGCAACACTTGTGCCCTTTGCAGCACGAACAAGTCGATTTGCCTTTGTAGCAATAAGGCTTTGATGATTCATACACACAAGAAGAATAGTTTCAATAAGCTGTGCCTGAACAATAGGTCCACGAACCTTTATTACAGGTTCATTTGGGAAGATAGGTGTTCCCTCAGGAACAGACCAAATATCGCATTCAAATTTAAAATTGCGAAGATAGTCGATAAATTCATCACAGAGCCCAAGAGTTGAAAGATATTCCAAATCAGACTCGGTAAATGAAATGTTTTTAATGAAATCAACAATTCTTGAAAGCACTGCAAAAACTGCAAAGCCACCTTTATCGGGAACTTTTCTAAAGAAAACATCAAAATATGCAATTTCGTTGTTTTTACCACTCATAAACAAGCCATTAGCCATTGTGAGCTCATAAAGTTCCGTCATCAAAAATCTGTTTT
>JAZOWH010000129.1:0-5831 GCA_045659165.1 Candidatus Fimenecus sp.
ATTCTTGCTCACTTAAAGAGTGATGATGAAATGTTCAGCCCAGTTGGTATAAGTGCTGTTGACAAAACTGCATCATATTACATCACAAATGGCTATTGGAATGGTAATGTGTGGCTTTCACATCAGTGGTTTGTGTGGAAAACAATGCTTGACTTGGGTGAAACAGATTTTGCTTTCCGTATTGCAGAAACTGCACTTAAATCATGGAAGCGTGAAGTAGAATATTCTTATTACACATTTGAAATGTTCAATATTACATCAGGCAGAGGTGGTTGGTTCCATAATTTCGGTGGACTTTCAACACCTGTTAATATATGGACAAATGCTTATTATAAGCCAAAGACTCTTTCAACAGGTCTTGATACAATGGTTATGAGCAGTAGCTTCAATGACGATGCAACTGAATTTAATTGTGAACTTAAGTATTACGGCAACAATGAAAAATACTCTGTAATTGTTGTAATGACTGATAAAAAAGATGGTTATAATGTTACCGTTGACGGTGATAATGCAGATGTTAAAATCCGTGATAAAGGTATTGTTGAAATTACACTTTCAGGCAGTAAGAAAAATCCTGTAATTAAAGTGTTTTAACTTGTATAATCTTCAATAATGCTTTGAAGATATGTCTTATTGTCTGTCACAATTCCTTCTTTAAGTCGCTCTATATCTTGTTGTGGTAAAAGTGAAACATAAGCATCATAAACAATGTAAGGACTTTCTTCATCGTTTTTATAGACAGCTATTTTACCTTCATATTCTTTAACTGTAAAATAGTCAGGAAAAATATCTGAGTCATCACGAAGACTACGTCTGTTAATATCGTTGTTAAGACTGACAAAAAGAATTGTAAAACAGAAGATAGCCAATAAGCAGAATATGAGAAATTTTGTTAGTTCAGGTTTCATTATTTAAACTTCCTTTAAAATAAGTTCTGTTATTATTTTTAGCATAATTATTACAAATTATTAAAATTTGATAAAAAGTAAAAAATATCTACTCATTTTAATATTTTTGTGCTATACTTATTTTGTGATATTTTTTTGCTTTGTTTCGGAGGAAAATCATGAGAAAAAAAACTCAGACATCAAAAAGACGGATGTCCCCGAAAAAGAATAAAGGATTCAGTACGCTGAAAGGAATTTTCCTTATCGGTATTATGACTTGTGTCATAATTTGTTGCTATGTGTTGGCTGATATGATTAGCACCGTAAATGGTGATAGAATTATTGACCTTGAGTATTATCAGGAAAATCAGGACCAGACAACAATTATCTACGCAAAAAATGAAAAAGATGATTGGGTTGAACTCACAAAGCTTCACGGTGAAAAGAACCGTGTGTGGGTTGACTTGGAAGATATGTCCGAATGGATGGGTAAAGCCTTTATTGCTATTGAGGATAAGCGTTTCAATGAGCATAAAGGTGTTGACTGGTATAGCTCAACATTCGGTATTATAAGGTCAACCATTTCATCAGGTAAAGTCCGTGGTGGTTCAACACTTACCCAGCAGCTTATCAAGAACCTTACAGGTGAGGATGGAAGAAATATCAACAGAAAGTACAACGAAATGCTTTCTGCTCTTAATATGGAAAAATATTATGAGAAAGACGATATTTTAGAGGCTTATCTTAATACAATTTACTTAAGCCATAACTGTTACGGTGTTCAGACAGCAGCTGAAACATATTTTGGTAAAGATGTATCTGAACTTAACCTTGCAGAATGTGCTGCTATTGCGGGTATTACACAGTATCCGGGTAACTATGACCCTTTGTGGAAACCTGAAGCAAATAAACAGCGTCAGGAACTTTGTCTTAGTATGATGCTTGAACAAGGCATGATTACTGAGGAAGAATATAAAGAAGCAGTTGAATATGAACTTATATTCACTAACAGTGATAAATACATTGCTGATGATAAAGCTGAAGTTGAAACAGTTACTGATAACGATATACAGAGTTACTATGTTGACTATGTAATCAGTACTGTAATCCGTGACCTGAAAGAACAGGGATATTCTAATTACGAAGCAACAAAAATGATTTATTCAGGTGGTCTTCGTATTTATTCAGCGGTTGATATGAAAATTCAGAAAATTGTTGAAGATGTATATGTATATCGTTCAGGATTCCCAAGTGAAGTTGTTAACTCAACAAGCGAACTTTCACAGTCAGCAATGACAATTATGGATTACAATGGTCGTATTGTTGCTATGGTTGGTGGCGCAGGTGAAAAGACAGAAAACCGTTCAAACAACCGTGCTGTTGGTGCTATTCGTCAGCCGGGTTCATCTATCAAACCATTGGCAATCTATGCTCCTGCAATTGAAGAAGATTATATTACATGGTCATCTCATATTATGAACTATGGTATCAGCTGGCAAGGTAGCATCTGGCCAACAAACTATGGTGGTGTAACTGGTTCACCTGATAGTTTTGTTACTGCTCAGTATGCTGTTGCAATTTCATATAATACTGTTCCTGCACAGATTCTTATGAAAATGGGCTTCAAACTCAGTTATGACTATTTGAAGAATACATTCAAAATTTCAACATATAGCGATAAGTATGACAGCGCATCACCATCTGCTCTTGCAACTGGCGGTTCATCTGGTGGTGTAACAACACTTGAGATGGCTGCTGCTTTTGCATCATTCGGCAATGGTGGTAAATATTATGAACCATATTGCTATTATGAAGTAAAAGATAATAAGGGAGAAGTAATCCTTCAAAAGAATGCTGATGACGAATATGAACAGATTATTTCACCTGAAACCGCTTATGTTATGAATCAGATGCTTCAGACTGTTTTCTACGGTTCAGGTGGTACTGCTCGTGGATACGCTGTTGCAAATCATAGAACATTTGGTAAAACTGGTACTACAACAAGCAATAAAGACCGTTGGTGTGTTGCAGGTACAGGTCATTATATGGCTGCTGTCTGGTTCGGTTATGACTATAACAAGCAGATTAAAGGTACTGGTAGCCCTGCGGGTCAGATTTTTGAGAATGTTATGAATAAAATTCATAAAGACCTTCCACAGAAAGATTTTGAAAAGTACACAAAGGATGTTGTGCAACTTTCATATTGTACAAGTACAGGTCTTATTGCTACTGATGATTGTTCTTCAACAGCATCTGGATGGTACAAAAAATCTAATATTCCTGCAGAATGTAAAGGTGGATGTGGTGAAGTAAATTCTGAAGAAGAATCTACAACAGTTCCAGGTACAACGGAAAAACCAGGTACAACAGAAAAGCCAGACACAAGTGAACCATCAACAAAACCAAATGATGGTACAACAATACCTGTTCCACCAATCGTAATACCTGAAATACCATCGGAAGTTGTTTCTGCTATTCAGGGTATCCCAATACCAAACTAATAAATATGCCCATCTTTCTGATGGGCTTTTATTCTTAAATGTCATATATTCTGCTTGTTCAAAATTGATTGAAATCAATAATGTTATGGAAGAGTTGGAGGTAATGGAAATATGATTATAATGTCAGTTGACTATGGTGATGTAAGAACAGGACTTGCTGTCTGTGATAAAATGCAGATTTTAGCATCACCCGTATGTGTTATAACTGAAAAAGATAGAGAAAAACTTATTGAAAAAATAAAAGATATTGCCCTTGATAGAAAAGTTGAACGCTTTTGTGTTGGTGTTCCACAGAATATGGATGGTAGTTATGGTTTTCGTAGTGAGGCTTGTCGTGAATTCGGTGAGTTATTAAGTGAAAAAACAGGAATTCCTGTTGCTTTTCAGAATGAAAGATTAACAACTGTCTCAGCTCACAATATTCTCAATACAGTTGATGTAAGAGGAAAAAAACGCAAAGCAGTTGTTGATGCAGTTTCAGCAGTTTTGATTCTTGAAGATTATATGAATACAATAAAAGCGTAAGGTAACAGAGAAAATCCAAATCAGCCTGTAAAAAACAAGTTTGGATTATTTCTGTCACCCTAGACATACAATGACAAAATAAATGCTTGATACCGTGTAAAATGGTATCAAGCTTTTTTTATGTGGTGATTTTTTGACTATATATGTTGATGTTCTCATTGTGCTGAATACTCTTGTGAATTATTTTATACTTTTGGCAGTCCGTAAAATTACAAGGTCATACACAAAAAGATGGCGACTTGCATTTGGTGCTTTATTTGCAGGATTATCGTCACTTCTCATTTTTGTTGAGAGTTTAGGTGTGGGGATGACTTTATTAAAAATTGCAACAGCTATATTTACTGTAATAATAACTTTTGGTCTAAAACCAGTGAATTTATTATTCAAGAGAGTGTTTTTCTTGTTTGCAATTACCTTTGTTTTCGGTGGATTTGTATTAGCTGTATATATGGTTTTTGATAAAGATATTTTGCTTTATTCAAATGGGATAGTGTACTTTGATGTGAATATGACATTCCTTGTAATTTGTTCCGTTATTTCATATATAATTATAACTCTGGTAACAAAATTTACAGATAAAAAAGCACCGAAAAATAAAGAATATATGGTCTGTATTGAGAATAATTCAAAAAGTATTTCATGTATAGGGCTTATGGATACAGGAAACAACCTTTGTGACCCATTTTCAGGATATCCTGTAATTATGGTTGAAAAAAGTTTTTTTAATAAATTGTTTGTGGATGACAAAATCAGGCTTATTCCCATAACAACGGTAAACGGTGAATCGTTGATAAGAGCATTTAAACCTGAAAAAGTCACAATAGGGGAATACTTCACTAATAATGTCTACATAGGTGAATGCGTTGCACCGCTTGATGAGTATAAAATTATATTAAATATAAATCTAGAAGGAGAAATGCATAATGATTAAACTCATAACCTTTTTCAAAAAACTTTACCTTAAATTATTAAAAGGTGGAGTTTACTATATAAATGGAACGGTAAATCTCCCTGAACCTTTAAGTATTGAAGAAGAACAGGGCTTAAGTGAAAGACTAGTCACAGGGGATGACCGTGCCAGAGAAAAATTGATTGTACATAATCTCCGACTTGTTGTGTATATAGCGAAAAAATTTGAAAATTCAGGTGTTGGGATTGATGACTTGATTTCAATCGGGACAATTGGTTTGATTAAAGCAGTTAATACATTTTCACCTGAAAAAAACATCAAACTTGCAACCTATGCTTCAAGATGTATCGAAAATGAAATTTTAATGTATCTTCGTAAAATCGCATCACAAAAAATGGTAGTTTCTTTGGATGAACCATTGAATACCGATTGGGACGGAAACGAACTTATGCTTGCTGATGTGCTGGGGAGTGATGGTGACGAAATCAGCCGTGAAATTGAAGAAGATGACGAAAAAAGAATATTGATACAGGTAATAGATGCATTGCCGATGCGCGAAAAGGAAATAATAGAAATGAGATTTGGTTTAGGTGAAAGGGAAGAGCTTACTCAAAAAGAGGTTGCTGATATTATGGGGATTTCACAAAGTTATATTTCACGACTTGAAAAGAGAATTATCAGGAAAATTGGTAACAGATTAAAATCAAAAATTAAGTAAAAAATATAAAAAAAGTATATAAATTTTAAAATAAATGTGATATAATATACAGGATAATGACGAGGTGTGCAAAATTACACCTCAAAAAGGAAAAGAAGGGTGTATATAATGACTTACGATGTTGCAATTGTAGGTGCCGGTGTTGTCGGTGGACTTATCGCACGTGAACTCAGCCGCTTTGATATCAAAGTAGCTTTGCTTGAAAAGTGCAATGATGTTGCTATGGGTACAACAAAGGCAAACAGCGCTATTGTGCACGGTGGATTTGATGCACAGAATGGTACACTTAA
>JAZOWH010000130.1:0-1648 GCA_045659165.1 Candidatus Fimenecus sp.
CACACAATTAAGTGGCAGACGTTATAAAATAAACTAAATTATAGAATTAAAAATAGGATGATGATATATGTCAAAACTTGTAATTGTTGAGTCGCCTTCAAAGGCAAAAAGTATTCAGAAATATTTGGGAAAGGATTACACAGTTGTGTCTTCATAGGGGCACATCCGTGATTTGCCTGCCGCAAAATTAAGCGTTGATGTAAAAAATGATTTTGCGCCTAAATATGCTGTTATTAAAGGAAAAGAAAAGTGAGTCAAGGAACTTAAAGAACTTGCAGACAAGTCGGAAGCAGTTATTCTCGCAGCCGACCCGGACCGTGAGGGTGAAGCTATTTCATGGCATCTTGCAACACTTCTTGACCTTGATATGAACGATAATAACCGTGTAAAATTCAACGAAATTAATAAGTCAAGTGTTTTAAAGGGAATTGAACACCCTGAAAAAATCGATTTAGATTTGGTGAATTCACAGCAGGCTCGTCGTATTCTTGTCCGTCTTGTAGGTTATACACTCAGTCCATTCATTTCACAGAAAATTCGTCGTGGTCTTTCTGCAGGTCGTGTACAGTCAGTTGCAGTAAGACTTGTTGTTGACCGTGAAAACGAAATCAGAGCATTTAATCCGGAAGAATACTGGACACTTGACGCAAAAATGCTTGCGCCATCATCAAAAAAGGCTTTCAAGGCACAGTTTGTTGGTGATGAAACAGGTAAAGTAAAGATTACAAATAAAGAACAGAGCGATATGTATTTAGCTCGTCTTGATGGCGCTGAATATACAGCAACATCAGTTAAAAAAGGTGTTCGTCGTCGTCAGCCTGCACCTCCTTTCACAACTTCAACTATGCAACAGGAAGCATCTCGTAAACTTAACTTCCAGGCAAGAAAGACAATGAAAGTTGCTCAGGAGCTTTACGAAGGTGTTGAGGTTCAGGGCTTTGGTTCTGTAGGTCTTATCACATACATGAGAACTGACTCTCTTCGTATTTCAGAAGAATCAAGAGCAGCAGCAAATGAATATATCAGAAATACTTTCGGTGAAGATTATCTTCCTGAAAAGCCAAGATATTTCAAGACAAAGGCAAATGCACAGGATGGTCACGAAGCAATTCGTCCTACAATGATGGACATTACTCCTGAACAAGCAAAGTCAAGCCTTACAGCTGACCAGTATAAACTCTATAATCTTATCTGGAAACGATTTGTTGCATCTCTTATGGCAAACTGCGTCCAGGATACTGTTAAGGCAGAAATTACAGGTGCTAACGAGGCTGATAATGCTAACGGCAAGTTTGTAACATTCGTTGCAAATGGTTATTCAGTTCGTTTTGATGGTTATACTCGTCTTTATGAAACAGGTACTGATGAGGATGAGGAAGAAGAAGGCAAGCTTCCAAAAATCAATGAGGGCGATGCAATCAAAATGAAGGAGCTTGCAGGAAATCAGCACTTTACACAGCCACCTGCAAGATATACAGAAGCATCTCTTATCAAAGCACTTGAAGAAACAGGTGTTGGTCGTCCTTCAACTTATGCTACAATTATTTCTACAATTACACAGCGTGAATATGTAATCCGCGAACAGAAACAGTTGAATCCGACTGAATTGGGTGAGGCTATTACAACTCTTCTTAAGGATAAATTCTCA
>JAZOWH010000131.1:0-1664 GCA_045659165.1 Candidatus Fimenecus sp.
TCACCATTGATAAGTACATTAACTGCATCCTTGAACTGTGAACGAGCAATATATGCACCAATCTGACGAAGAGTTACTGTGAAAAGGTCAAGACGCTGGAAACGAATAGCCTCATAAGATGCTACAAGCATTCTGCCACGCTTTTTGAGTGATACAAGATTTTCCTGTGTGTGAATTACTGTTTCAGGAATCTGTGCACCTTCTGCTACTTCTTTAAGTTCCTTTTCGTCTGCAGTAGGAATTGATGTGATTGTTCTGTAATCAAGTCCTTCAATATTTGTTTTTGTTGCGATGATTGAATCGAGGTGCTTGCCCTCTTCAATGCCCTGATGAACTGCACGAGATACATATTCAGGGAAAAGTACAGCAGAGTCAGTTGTTGCGAAGAATTTGTCAACAGTTGAACTGCCTGCACCTTTAAGTCTGATGTCAAAACGCTTTAACTGTCTTTCAAAAGCGTCAAGACCTTCAAGTGATGTACCCTTATAGTTTTCGCTTGGGTCAACGCTTTCAAGTTCTGCGAGAAATCCCTTTCTTGTACCGTAAAGTCCTTTGTCGAGTCTGATTGTTTCAAAATTAGCCATTATAATATCCTCCTAAAATTAAATTAAAATTTGAACTCATTGTTTGAGTTTTTAGTGTTGTTTTCTTCCACAAAAAGTTGACTTACTGGTGGAAGTTTTTCTTTTGCCTGTTTTTCTAATGAATAACAAAGATTCTGAAGTGTATCAGTTGATACATTTTTCAAAAGTTCATTGACACATTCACTATCCAAAGCAGGTAATGTAAGTGCAAAATTCTTTTTTGCATTTGTTATAAGTGATTCACGATATTTTTCACCGTCAGCACTCATTGATTTAAGGTTGTCCATGTATGAAGAGAGTTTTTTGAGCTCGTTTTCGTTAAGTGAAAGACTCTTTTCTTCCTTGATGGACTTTAAGATGTTTTCCATTGTTTTCTCCTTTTTGAAAGATTTTGTGACACCTGCGTGTCGTTGTGCAGGTACAGCAACAAAAGACCATTCATAAGCATCTGTGATGTCCTTTATTGTCTTGTGACAGTATTTACCATCGTAAATTTTGCCTGAAATATGATTGCATTTTGTGGAACCACAGATTGAGCATTCCTTTGTTCTTGATGCACAACTGATGCTGACTTCCTTTTTGATGCCACTTTCAATGTCCTTGATAAGTGATTCGTTTTTCTCACTTCTTACGGTGTAGCACCACGCTTTAAGATACATATATGGTTCACCTGTGAGAGTCTGACGAGTATTGTCACGAAGCAACTGTGTTTTGTATGTGCGACAAGACTGGTCCTCGCTTTTCATACTGTGATTGAGAATACCTGTTTTGCCCACAAAGAGCTTTTCAAGTGTTTTTAAAGCATCTTCATCAAAGCATTCAAAATCTCTGTCAATGTCATTGTCACAAAGAATAACGCTGAAACAGAAAACCTCGTCTTTGTTAAGCTCTCGCAAAGAATACTTGTTAATGAGAGCCATATCCTCGTCAGTTGGATTACCTGTCTTGTGATTTGCAACATAGTTTTTAACCATTTTTCTCACCTCCTAAAGCTTTTGCTTGTGCCTTGTAAAGCTCGGCCTTTGCCTCTTCAACGGAATCCTGAAGCGTAATGTCATCCCAGATTACTTCAACACCTGA
>JAZOWH010000132.1:0-11310 GCA_045659165.1 Candidatus Fimenecus sp.
TTGTCCTTCGAACACGATTTCAGCAGGCCCTGTCATATAAACCTGATTACTGCTTCGATCCCATTCTATATACAATTCGCCACCTGCTAGCTCTACGGTTGCACAGCTATTTACACTGCCATTTAATGCAGCAATAACCAAACTGGCACACGCCCCCGTTCCACAAGCAAGTGTTTCACCACTACCACGTTCCCAAACACGCATTTTAAGACAATTTATATCTCTAACCTCTACAAATTCCGTATTTATTCTTTCAGGAAACATTTCGTGTCTTTCAAACAATGGTCCGATTTTCTGCAAATCTATCTGTTCAACATCTTCACAAAAAACGACACAATGAGGATTCCCCATAGAAACGCAGATAATTTTATAATCCGTGTCATCAATGTTAAGAATTTTTTCTTTTACGACACTGTCGCCATACCGTGTAGGAATAAGTCTACCGTTCAAAATCGGTTTTCCCATATCCACTCGACAGCAATCTGATAAAATCTCAACATATTTTATCCCGCTGAGTGTATCAACTGTAATGGAGTGTTTTTTTATTCTGTTATCATATATGTATTTTGCAGTACATCTTACTGCATTTCCACACATCTGTGCCCTTGAGCCATCTGCATTATAAATATCCATAAAACAATCAGCTTTATCTGACGGTTTTATAAGTACAACACCATCAGCGCCAATTCCCAAATGCCTGTCACTTAAGTTTCTTGACAACTCACAAGGATTTTCGACCTTTTCATTAAAGCAATCAATGTAAATATAGTCATTACCTGCGCCTTGCATTTTGGTAAACTTCATTATAATATCCCCCACTGCATTTTTTATATTTTATGCAGTGGGGATTTTGTCTTATGAATTATTCATACAAAGGATATTTATTACAGATTTCTGCAACACCATTTGTAATATATTCTTTCTGATTCTCAAAATCAGTTGCTGCAAGATAAATGAACTCTGCAATCTTGTCCATTTCTTCTACGCCAAGACCTCTTGTAGTAACTGCAGGAGTACCGATTCTTAAACCACTTGTAACAAATGGTTTTTCAGGGTCATTTGGAATAGCATTCTTGTTTGCAGTAATATGAACTTCGTCAAGTCTGTGTTCAAGTTCTTTACCTGTGATACCAACTGAACGAAGGTCAACAAGCATAAGGTGATTATCTGTACCACCTGATACAAGGTTAATGCCTCTCTTTGTAAGACCTTCTGCCAAAGCCTTCGCATTGTCAATAACTCTCTGCTGATATGCTTTGAAATCATCACTCAATGCTTCACCGAAACATACTGCCTTACCTGCAATAATATGCATTAAAGGACCACCCTGTGTACCTGGGAAAATAGCCTTATTAAACTGCATACCAAGTTCTTCATCTTTACAAAGAATAATACCACCACGAGGACCACGAAGTGTCTTGTGAGTTGTTGATGTAACAACATCAGCATAAGGTACTGGAGATGGATGAAGACCTGCTGCAACAAGACCTGCAATATGAGCCATATCAACCATGAGGTAAGCACCAACATTGTGAGCAATGTTTGCCATTTTTTCAAAGTCAATTGTTCTTGGATAAGCAGAAGCACCTGCTACAATAAGTTTTGGCTGACATTCCTTTGCTTTCTTTTCAAAAGCATCGTAATCAAGGAAACCATTTTCGTCTACACCATAAGGTACAAAGTTGTAGTATTTACCTGACATATTTACAGGTGAACCATGAGTAAGGTGACCACCTTCTGCAAGATTCATACCCATAACTGTGTCACCTGGCTGGATAAGTGCAAAGTAAACTGCCATATTTGCCTGTGCACCTGAATGAGGCTGAACATTTACATAAGCTGCACCGAAAAGTTTCTTAAGTCTGTCACGTGCAATATCTTCAACAATATCAACATGCTGACATCCACCGTAATATCTCTTTCCAGGATAACCTTCAGCATACTTATTTGTAAGCACGCTACCCATTGCTGCCATAACAGCAGGAGAAACTATATTTTCACTTGCAATAAGTTCAAGATTTTCTCTCTGTCTTTTAAGTTCAAGACCCATAGCGGCAGCAACTTCAGGGTCGGTATTATTTATAAAACCGATTGAATCGATTAAATTCTCAAACATTTCGTTAATTCCCTTAATTTATATATTTCCTGAATAGTTAGGAGCTTCCTTAGTAATATAAACGTCATGTGGATGGCTTTCTTTAAGACCTGCATTTGTAATTCTGATGAACTTTGTCTTTGTCTTAAGTTCTTCGATTGTTGCACAACCACAGTAACCCATACCTGCTTTAAGACCGCCCATAAGCTGATAAATTGTGTCTGAAAGAAGTCCCTTGTAAGGAACACGACCTTCAACACCTTCTGGAACAAGCTTCTTATTGTTAGCCTGGAAGTATCTGTCTTTTGAACCATTGTTCATAGCAGCAATACTACCCATACCACGATAAACCTTGAACTGACGTCCCTGATAGATTTCGCTTTCACCAGGAGATTCTTCACAACCAGCAACAAGTGAACCAACCATGATAGCAGAAGCACCCGCAGCAATAGCCTTAACGATTTCACCTGAATACTTGATACCACCGTCAGCAATTACTGTAATACCATGCTTTGCTGCTTCGTTTGCTGAGTCATAAACAGCAGTAATCTGTGGAACACCGATACCTGCAACAACACGAGTTGTACAGATAGAACCAGGGCCGATACCAACCTTAACACAGTCTGCACCTGCATCAATAAGAGCTTTTGTAGCTTCTGCAGTAGCAATGTTACCTGCGATAAGAGGAAGGTCAGGATAAGCAGCCTTAACCTTAGCAACAGCATTGATAATTCCGTGACTGTGACCATGAGCAGAGTCAAGAGTAACCATATCAACACCTGCTTCAATAAGAGCAGCTACACGGTCAAGTACGTCAGCAGTTGCACCAACAGCAGCACCGCAAAGAAGTCTACCCATTGCGTCTCTTGCTGAATTTGGATACTTAACTGCCTTTTCAATATCTTTAATTGTAATAAGACCTTTTAAGAAACCTGCTTCATCAACTAATGGAAGCTTTTCAATCTTATGTTTCATAAGAATCTGCTTTGCTTCGTCATGGTTTGTACCAACAGGAGCAGTAACAAGACCTTCGCTTGTCATAAAGTCTTTGATTTTACCACTGTAATCAGCAATAAATCTCATATCACGGTTTGTGAGGATACCAACAAGTTTGCCGTTTTCATCACATACAGGAACACCTGAAATCTTATAACGGTGCATAAGATTATCTGCTTCCTGAACTGTATTTTCAGGAGAAAGGAAGAATGGATTATTGATAACTCCGTTTTCACTTCTCTTAACCTTGTCAACCTGTGCCTTCTGAGCCTCAATTGACATATTCTTATGAATAATACCGATACCGCCTTCACGAGCAATAGCAATAGCCATATTTCTTTCTGTAACAGTATCCATTGCTGCTGTGATAACTGGTGTGTTTAACTTAATTGTTTTTGTAAGTTGTGTCGAAATGTCAACATCACTTGGAAGAACATTACTTTCTGCAGGGATGAGAAGCACGTCATCAAAGGTAAGACCTTCTTTTACAAACTTGTCTGTCATATTTATATCTCCTTCACATTATATTTTCTTATAAAAGAGAGAGAAACTTTTTTAAGTTTCTCTCTATAGGCATACTTATTCCGCAGGGAAGAAAGCCTTGTGAATTGCGCTAACAGCACGGTCAGCATCCTCAAGGTTAATAAGAACTGAAATTTTGATTTCGCTTGTAGCAATCATGTCAATGTTGATGTCTCTTTCATAAAGAGCTTCAAACATCTTTGATGCTGTACCAGGATGTGATTCCATACCTGCACCAACTATTGAAATCTTTGCAACTGTTGTGTCGCAAATAATGTCTTTATCTTCAATGTCGAAGATTGACTTTACACATTCAAGTGTTTCATCAGCATTGCTCTTTGAAACTGTGAATGTAATGTCTTTTGTGCCATCGCGACCAATAGACTGTAAAATAATATCAACATTAATCTTATGTTTTGCAAGAACATCAAAAAGTTTAAAAGCAACACCTGGAGTGTTTGGGATTTTAGTAACTGAAATACGTGCTACATCTGTATCTTTTGTAACACCTCTGATGAGCATTTTTTCCATTTTGGTAACCTCCTTAACGATTGTACCGGGAACTCTCTTAAGACTTGAAAGAACCTCTAATTCAACATTATACTTTTTAGCCATTTCAACTGAACGGTTATTAAGAACCTGTGCACCAAGAGTAGCAAGTTCAAGCATTTCATCATAAGTGATTTCCTGAAGTTTCTTTGCATTTTCAACTTTTCTTGGGTCAGCAGTATAAACACCCTCAACGTCTGTGAAAATCTGGCAACGGTCAGCACGAAGTGAAGCAGCAATAGCAACAGCACTTGTATCTGAACCACCACGACCGAGAGTTGTAAGGTCATCATATTTATTGATTCCCTGGAAACCTGCAACAACTACAATGTTATGACGGTCGATTTCTGAACGAAGTCTGTCAGCCTTAACATTCTTAATTCTTGCTGAACCATAAGCAGAGCTTGTATTAAAGCCTGCCTGCCATCCAAGAAGAGAAACAACTGGACAGCCTAATTTTTCAATAGCCATTGCAAGAAGAGCAATTGAAATCTGTTCACCAGATGCCATAAGCATATCCATTTCTCTTTTTGATGGCTTTGAGTTGATTTCATAAGCTTTTTCAATCAAATCATCTGTTGTGTCACCCTGTGCTGATACAACTACCACTACATCATTACCTGCACGATAAGTATCAGTGACGATTTGGGCAACATTCATAACTCTTTCGGCGTCACGAACACTTGAGCCACCGAATTTCTGAACTATAAGTCCCATATATGTCCTCCTAAATGGAATAAATACTATTTATTAATAATCTGTAACTCTTATAAGAGATTTTATGCTGATTGAAGAAACATTGTTAAGTTTTTCTGTGAGCTCGCCCTCTGCCATTGCTGGTGTAACAAAAGCAAGTTCGTTATCTTTACAACCATCAAATGAAAGAACCTCAACTTCACCGATTTCAGCAACAACATCCTCTAATGCCTTTGCCTTATCAGCAACTTCTGCACGGATATAAAGAGGGTTAACCGCTGATTTATAATCAACAACATAATTTTCTTCTGCATCATCCCAACCGAAAGGCTTCTTTCTGTCAAGATTTCTTGCACAGTCAATAACGTCAGCCACAACAGCTGAAGCAGTAGGAAGTTTACCTGCGCCTTTTCCGTAGAACACAACATCGCCTGTAGCATTACCACGAACAAGAATTGCATTGAAAACATCGCTTACTGATGCCAACTGACTACCATTCATAACGATTGCAGGAGAAACAACAGCAAAAATCTTGCCGTCATCCATTCTCTTTGCACGACCAAGAAGTTTAATCACACCACCATATGAACCGATGTAAGCAACATCATCAAGAGTGATTTTTGTGATTCCCTCTGTGTATACTGAATCAGGATATACATGTTTTCCAAAACCAAGAGATGCAAGAATACAGATTTTTCTGCAAGCATCGTGACCTTCAACGTCTGCTGTTGGGTCTTTTTCTGCATATCCGTTGTCCTGAGCAAGTTTAAGTGCATCCTCAAAACTCATATTCTTTTCAATCATCATTGTGAGAATAAAGTTTGTTGTACCATTAAGGATACCTGCAATTTCATCAATTTCATTAGCTGCAAGACACTGTGCCATTGGTCTGATAATTGGAATACCGCCACCAACAGATGCCTCAAACAAGAAATTAACATTATTCTCTGATGCATACTGTAAAAGTTCATAACCTTTTGCTGCAACAAGTTCTTTGTTTGATGTTACAACACTTTTACCAGCTTTAAGGCAAGAAGAAACAAATTCATAAGCTGGGTGAAGTCCACCCATTGTTTCAACAACAACCTTAACATCATCGTCATTAAGAATTATATTAAAATCCTTTATCATTTTGTCCTCATGAGGGTCTCCTGGGAAATCTCTGAGGTCAAGGATATATTTAACTTCCACTTCATTCTGTGTGCTTCTTTTTACAATACTATCGTGGTTTTTTGTAATAACTTCCACAACACCTGAACCGACTGTACCGTAACCCATTACTGCAACATACATGAATTTTTCACATCCTAACTAACATATCTTTTCTCAAAAAAGGTATAATCAAGCATTATAAAAATACTTTTGTATATTCTATCACAAAACTTTATTTTAATAAAGGGGTAATATACAATATTTTTGTATTAATTTTATGTGATTTTTTAGAAATTTTTACATAAAAACCAATTTTTAATTGATACTTAGAAAAAAATAGTTTATTATATAGATACTACATTAAATTGGAGAAAAATTATGACAGGAATTGAAAAGAAAAGAAACTTTATAATTAACTCTGTATATGCGGCAATTCTTCTTGCCCTATTTTATCTTTTTTTCAAATATGCTTTGGGCACAGTATTCCCAATAATCTGCGCCGCTGTTGGTGCGATGATACTTCAGAAACCCGTCGACTTCATAAATCGCAAAACTCATATAAACAGAGGATTTGTTTCCGCTGTTTCTGTTCTTTTGAGTTTTTTCTTCCTTGTTGCTATATTGGGTCTTATCCTTGTGTGGATTGGTTCAGAGTTCAAAGGCTTTTTCCAATATATTATGGTGCAGTTTGAAGATTTACCTGCTCTTGTGGAAAAGGTCAGAGTATACCTTGCAAACATTCTCGCTGTTCTTCCTGAAAAAGCAGAAGTAGCAGTTACTAATTTTATTAACGAAAAAATCAATACATTATTTAGTTCAGCGCCTGATGCGTCTTCAGCTACAGCAGATTTTGATTTTTCTATTCTTTCAACACCACTTTTAGGAATCTGGAACACAGCAAAGCAAATTCCTACTACACTTGTTTCAATAGTTGTTTCAATTGTTGCTTGTTGCTTTATGACAGCTGATTTTGATTCCTTAAGAAAGTTTGTTTTAGGCTTTTTCAATCCTGAAACACAAAGCAAAATTATTCGTGCAAAAAGACTTCTTTTCCCATCCCTTGGCAAAATGGTCAAGGCTTATGCTATTATTATTACCATTACATTCTGCGAATTATCATTGGGATTATCTCTTTTAAAGCTCCTCAACATATATGAGGGTGGTTACCTGTTTATTATTGCTGCTCTTACTGCAGTTATCGATATTGTACCTGTACTCGGCACAGGAACAGTTCTTATTCCATGGGCACTTTACAATTTCATTTCAGGCAATTATCCACTTGCAATAGGACTTCTTATCATATATGCTTGTATAACAGTTATAAGACAGGTAATTGAACCAAAACTTGTTGCAACACAACTGGGACTTCCTGCATTTTTGACAATTGTTTCAATGTTTATCGGCTCACAGATTTTCGGTGTAATCGGCATCTTTATTCTTCCTATTACTATCGTTATGCTCAAACTCCTTAACGACGAAGGAATCATTCACATTATCCACAAAACACCAACAGAAACGGAGGGTAACGAATGATAGATATTCACTCTCATGTACTGTTTGAAATCGATGATGGTGCCGAAACATTATCCACATCACTTCAGATGTGTCTCGATTCCTACCGTAATGGTTGTGACGATTTAGTTCTTACTCCTCACTTTTTTGAGTATGACAGCATATCTGTTTTTGTAGAAGAACGAGACGAAAAAATTCAAAAGCTTCGCAATGCTTTGGCAGAAAATAAAATTCCACTCCGAGTTCATCCCGGAGCAGAATTGTTTTTAAGCGATGATATTTTCGACGCAGGAAATCTGGATGCACTTACAATTAACGGGTCAAAATATATGCTTTGCGAAATGCCTTTGATACCTTTTGATACAAGATTTGTTACAAAGTGGTTTGATAATCTTATCGACAGAGGATATATTCCTGTGTTAGCCCACCCTGAAAGGTATTATGAAATTCATAAGGATTACAGTCTCCTTGAGGACCTTCTTGACAGAGATGTTATTTTTCAGGTCAATATTGATAGCCTGATAGGACTTAACGGACCTCAATCACAAGGATTAGCCATCGACCTTGTTCAAAGAGGGTTTGCTCCTGTTATCGCAAGTGATGCTCATGATACAAGATATCGTCATACTCGTCTCATAGAAAAGCTTAACGAGCTACCTGATGATATAACAGAAGAGCAAGTTGAAAAATGTCTTATTCAAAACCCACAAAAGATTATAAATAATCAACATATATAAAAATAACGGCAGTTCAATCAAACGAACTGCCGTTAATCTATTTATTCACTATATTATGCTCCTAAAATATCTTCCCAAGAAACGCTGTCATCGCCTTCACCATTATCAACAACTGGTGGTTTTGATGTTGTTGATTCTTCTTCAGGAATTTCTTCCAAAGGAATTTTTCCTACAACCATTTGTAAAATCATACGTGCATCCATTGCAGAAACTTTACCGTCTTTATTGCAATCAGCTATTTTCTTCTGTTTTGCCGTAAGTGTTTTGTCACCAACTACTGACTGTAATATAAAAAGAGCATCAGAAGCTTTAACACTGCCATCACCATTTACATCACCCAATTTTGCTGCAAATGCAACAACTGAAAGTGAAAATACCATAATAGCAACCAAAGCCAATGAAATAATTTTTTTCATAATATTTATCTCCTTTTTCATAATAATCTTTTTTTAATTAAACCATATTATAATTCTTTTGTCAAGCAAAGAAGCCTTTCACACCACTACCTAATTCTTCCTTTAAAGAACTCAGCAATTTCTTCGTTTGCCATATCACCATACACGGAAAATGGGTCAACAACATTAAAAACGTGTGTTAAATTCTGACCGTTAAGCTTTTGTGTAAAATCATGGAAACGGTATTCTATTCCATTTCTGTCAAAAATTTTCTTAAGCTTATAAACCTGTTTTTTCAAGAAATCTCCGGTTGCAGTATTTATGTAAAAAGGTGGAAAATCACTTGATGCAATTCTGTTGACATCAAGATATTTTCTGTACGGACTTTTTAAAGATTTTTCACCTAATAAAACAGGAATATTTACATTCATTAAAAAGTTAGGACTTAACAAATCCACAGCAGGACAAATTGCTGCAACAGCACGAAAATCGTATCCAATATATTCAACACCAAAATCCTTCTGCATTTCTTCGTTAAGATTTACAGCAGTTGTAACACAAGCAAAATGTCCACCTGCTGAATCACCTGCAAGGAAAATATTATTCATATCGGCAGGCTATTGGGATAAATTTTCACCAAGCCATTTAAGTGCTGCAAAAATATCTCTTATTTGGTCGTCAAAAAGCACGCTTCCAGCAAGACGATAGTTTATTGATGCCACAAGAAAACCTTTCTGTGCAAGCTTCAAACAGAAATATTTGTTAATTTCCTTATATCCATAGATCCATCCACCACCGTGAATATCAATAATAACAGGCAGTTTCTCAGTTGTACCCTGTGGATAATAAATATCAAGAAGGTGACCTTTTTCTCCATCATTGATATATGGAATATCAAGATGCTGCTCTAATCCTTCCGGCTCTGTCTGTGATGCAATTCTTTTAGCATCCATTTTTGCTGTGTTTTCCCAGTTTTTTTCAAGAATTGGTTTAAAAATATACATAACTATACCTCTTTTTACACCATACAAATATTACTAAATTGTGTTTGCAGCATTAGAAACCTGTAAGCTGTTGATTTTCTTTGATACAAGCTTTGCAATCTGTCGGTTTTCTTCCTTTTTGAAGCTTTCCTTATCTTCTATGAGTTCTCTTGCAAGTTCTTGTGTCTGATTTAAAATCTTTGTATCTGTAAGGATATCTGCTATACGAAGTTTTGGCAAACCGTGCTGTCGTGTTCCAAAGAAATCACCAGGACCACGAAGTTTTAAGTCCTCATCAGCAATTTTGAATCCATCTGTTGTTTCACACATAATTTTCATTCGTGCTGTGGCTTCATCACCCGTTGCATCTGTTACAAGAATACAATGCGATTTTGCTTTTCCTCTGCCCACACGACCACGCAACTGATGAAGTTGTGACAAGCCAAAGCGTTCTGCGTTTTCAATAACCATTATAACGGCATTTGGCACATCAACACCAACTTCAATAACAACTGTTGAAATAAGAAGCTGTGTTTCTCCACTTTTGAATTTCATCATTACTTCATCTTTTTTCTTCGGTGTCATTTTGCCGTGAAGCAAATCAAGTTTATACCCGTTAAATGGTACCTGTGCTTTTTTATAATATTCTTCTGCAGACATAATGCCTTGCATCAGTTCACTTTCTTCCACAAGAGGACAGACAATATATGCCTGATAACCCATATCAAGATGATTTCGGATAAACTCAAACATTGAACCTCTTTTGCTCGATTTTACTGCATAGGTATCGATTTTCTGTCTTCCCGGTGGTAACTCATCAAGAACAGAAACTTTCAAATCTCCGAAGAAAATCAATGCAAGTGTTCTCGGTATCGGTGTAGCCGACATAACAAAAACATGAGGATTTTCACCTTTACTGCAAAGACCTGTTCTCTGCTTTACACCGAAACGATGCTGCTCATCAGTTATAACAAGCCCTAATCGGTCAAACTCAACATCCTCCTGAATAATAGCGTGAGTACCGATAATCAAATCAATTTCACCGTTTTTAAGTTTTTCCTTTATTACCTTTTTATCCTTTGCCTTTGTGCTTCCTACAAGAAGTTCACATTTAATTCCTGTGTTTTCAAACAGCTTTTTAAATGTTTCAAAATGCTGTACCGCCAGAACCTCCGTTGGAGCCATAAGAGCAGACTGCATTCCATTTTTAGATGCTGTATAAACAATTGCCGCTGCCACAGCAGTTTTACCACTACCAACATCACCCTGTAATAATCGGTTCATTTGTTTTCCACTTTGCATATCACAAACAGCTTCGTTTACTGCTCTTTTCTGTGCATTTGTTGGGTCAAATGGTAACAATCCAAAAAATTCATCGGTATAAGATTTTTTTACAATATTGTTTGTTGTGATTTCTATATTTTCACTTTTAAGACAAAGAAGACTTAACTGCAAGATAAACAATTCATCAAAAATCAGTCTATCCCTTGCTTTTTGTAAAGCATCATCATCCTTAGGAAAATGAATGTCCTTGATTGCTGTATCAAGAGAAACAAGGTCATATCTTTCAATGATATTTTCAGGAAGATATTCTGGTATTGTGTCAATTGAATCAAGGGCATTCTTTACCGCTGACTGAACCATTTTTGAAGTGATATTTTTGCTTTGTGGAT
>JAZOWH010000133.1:0-7267 GCA_045659165.1 Candidatus Fimenecus sp.
AAATTACCTGTTGACGGTGCTGCTGATGACCTTACAGGTGTTTTTGCATCAATGGCGACTCTCCTTTATCTTCGTAACAACGATATCCGTTTTGAAAATACAGAAGTTGTTGCAATGTCAGTTGGTGCTGAGGAAGAAGGTCTTCGTGGCTCAAAGGCTTTTGCAAAGGCTCATGGTGATGAATACAAGAATGATGGTGTTGAAACACTTTTCATTGCTCTTGATACACTTCGTGACTATGACTTTATGGGTATTGTTACAAAAGATATGACAGCAACAGTTAATCTTGACAAACAGGGTTGTGCCCTTATGAAAAAGGCTGCTGAAAATGCAGGTGTTCCTGTTAATTTCACAACAACTCCATTGGGCTCAACAGATGCTGCTGCAATGCAACAGGGTGGTATCAAATCAGTTGGATTTACAAGTATGGACCCTGCTCCTGCAAGATATTATCATACAAGAGATGACAATGTAAGTGTTCTTGAAATGAAAACTCTTGAGGATTCACTTAAAGTTGTTCTCGAAACAGTTTTCTTGTTTGATGAACAAGGACTTAAAGACAGTTATTAATTTCACCGAAAGGGGAAAACGAATATGAAAAAGAATGTTATGAGAATTGTTGCTGTGGTATTGGCTTTCACAATGCTTGCAGTATCATTTACAGGTTGTGGTACAAAGGAAGTTAACAGACCAGTTGCGGTTGAAACAAAAACTGACCTTCAGGATGTTTATTTTGAATTCACATATGGTGAATTGAAGGAAATCCTTCCTGGTGACAAACTTGCAACACTTTACGAAAACTTTAACAAAAAGTCTGATGACAGAGTTGTTAAACTCTCATATTATGAACTTGTTTCAAAATATGGTTCAGAAGAATATTTCAATGATATTTTAGCTCTCATTTCTGATGAAGAATGGGCACAGTTTACAGGTAATCAGCAGTTGGTTCTTGATTACTTTAATGGTATGATTAATGATATCAAGACAAACGGTTCTGCAAGAGTTTCTTACTATGAAGACTTCTGGATTAATCACGGTGATGGTGTTGTATTTAAGTCAGAAGATGGAAAAGAATTAGAAAATCAGGATAAATTCCGTGCAGCATTCCGTCTTTATGCTGATATGTCTCTTAAAAATATCGGTTCATTCCTTATGAATCTCTCACAGGAAGAAGCAACAGAATTCAAGGCAGACCTTACTGATGTTATTTATCCTCTTGGCGAAAAGACTGCAAGTACATTGTCACTTGATGACCTTTATACTGACGAAGCAACAAACACATTCCCAATTTATACATCTGTTGTTCCTACAATGGTTTATGACCTTAACGAAAAAGGTGAAAATGCAACAGATGAAGAAGGCGAATATATCTTCGTTCCATCAGAACTTTACAGAACAATCAATATGGTTGTAAAAGGTGAAGAAGCAAGCGTTAAAAAGGCATTCACAGTTCGTGAAAAAGAAGGAATTATTGAACATTTCAAAGTTGCAGAAAACTATATGATTCTCAACTCATTTGAAATTGCTTTTGCACCTTGTAAAATTACAGCAGGTATCAACGCAGTTAACGACGAAATGGCTTACGCAACATATGAAAAGAATATGATTATCACAGCAAATATCACTTTCACAGGTGCATTAGCTGATTACGGTACAGTTGTGGTTGAATTCCCATGTACATCTTCTCTTACATACAACTTCGGTTGGCAGGTAGCAGAATAAGATAATTAAACAAGTTTAACGGTATCCTTAATGGGTACCGTTTTATTTTTTGTTGACAACAGAATTTATAAGGAATAAAATAAAATTATAAAATTTCATTTGAAATGGGGATTGAAAAATGAAAAAATTTTTATCAATACTTCTTGCTGTTGTAATTATTTTTACAACAATGTCCTTTTTTTCTTTTGCAAAGGAAGAAGAAATTGTGCCTGTCGTTGTACTTCAGGGATATTCAGGTCCAACGCTTGTATATACTGACGAAAACGGCGAACCTATTATTGACTCTGAAACAGGTGATGTGGTAAAGGCTTGGCCAGTTGATTTTGCAAAAATCGGTGAACAGGTGATTTCGGCTTTACCGGGAATGGTTGCAGGTAAACTTATCGGTGAAGATGCTATTGTTGAAGCACTTGTACCTATTGTAAAAGAAACACTTATGCCACTTGTAATCCTTGAAGACGGTACATCGTGGCAGAATCTTACATATTATCCTAAAGGTGCAGCGGCCACTCAGGTTTCAACACTTATTGAAAAGGATATGACTGAATATATCCCTGAAAGTGTATTTGTGGAAGAAGCAGTAGCTCGTGTCGGTGCTGAAAATGTTTTCGGATTTACATTTGACTGGCGAAGAAGTCAGGTTGATTATGCAAAAGCACTTGATGAATATATCCAAGAGGTTAAAGAAATCACAGGCAGTGACAAGGTTGACCTTATGGGGCTTAGTCACGGTGGTCAGTACGGTACAACATACCTTTATTACTACGGAGATAAAGGTGATGTAAGAAATGCAATTCTTGCAAATCCAGCAACAGGTGGTACAACCTTTGTCAGCACAATTATGATGGAGGAATATGTTGACCTTGATTTAAAGAATATTATGAAATTTATTGAATATTCTTTTGATATGGAAGAAGATTTAGAATGGATATTCGACCTTCTTTCATTGGATAACATTATTGGCGGTATAAACAGAGTTTTACAAGAAGACAGAATTAATTACAGACTTTCTCAGTTACCATCACTTCTCGATTTTGTTCCTATGGATAGATTTGAGGATGTTATTGATAAAACAGGTCTTAATCCAAAAGATAACGGAAAGCTTTATTACGATACAGTAAAATATCATACGGATGTTCATACAGGCACAAATCTTGCAGATAAATTTGCACAGTTACAGAAACAAGGTACAAAAATCGGTTACATTGTTGGATGTGGATATACTGCACTCAGTAGCGTAGGAACAAATTCCGATTTTCTTATTGATACATATTTGTGTTCAGGTGGTGCTCATTGTGCTCCATTTGGTGAAACATTTGACTCTGATTATGTACAGCAGGGATTAGTCTGTGATGACCCGACGCATTGCCACATTTCACCAGAATTTAATATAGATGCTTCAACAGGTGCATTGCCTGACAACACCTGGTATGCAATCGGTCAGGGGCATGGTCAGTATTTTAATGACCCATATACAAGACAGATTGTTTGTAACTTCCTTTGGGATGATCTTGAAACTGTTTTTGATGATGACAGATTTCCACAGTTCAACTATACACAGAAGCATGCAGATAATATCTATGTTCATTTCAATAATACAGATGTTGGTTATCATTCATCAGCCGATACAGAATTGATTATTGAAAATCTTTCACAAACATCAGCAATCTATATTCCTTGTGTCAAAATAATTGGTGCAGATATGGAATATGTTCACGAAAAGTATACTGTGCTTCAGGTGGGTGAAAAATACATTATTGATATAAGTGATGTATCACTTGAGAGTGCAGAGAAACCATTTACTGTTGAGGTAACTTGCTTGATTGACAACACAATGCATACTTCTGCTGTGAAAAAGTTTGATTTTATTGCTATGAGTGATGAAAAAATGAAAGTATACTCTCATCTTGCGAAACAAGTGGATGACACAGAAGATGAAACAACAGACAAGCCTGATGTTAAACCTGACGAACCAACAACTGAAAACAATAACTATGTGACAGATGTTGTTATTCCAAATACAGACAGTTATGAAGCCTTGTAGTATAAGAATAAAGGATAGTGTGAAGAACACTATCCTTTTTCTATTGCATTATACTTTTTGTTTTGGTAAAATATATTATTATCAACTTTTGGCGGTGTTGTAATGGGATTCGTACCCTTCAATTCAAGAGATTTGTTTTTTAAAGATAAATTTGGTAGCGTTTCAGTAGGTGAAGAAATTCATCTTCGCCTTTGTATGCCACGTTCTTTTTGTTGCAATAAAGCTCTTTTTATTATTCGTCGTGATGATGGTGCTTATGAAGAAAGAGAAATGCAATGGGCAGGTATGTGTGGTGATGACGCAGAAATCTGGGATATATATACAAATATAGAAAACGAAGGTCTTTATTGGTATCACTTCGATTATTGCTCATCTTATGGCAGAAGCTCTGTTCTTCAATGCAATAACGGAATTGGTGGCTTTGCCGGGTCTCAATTTGCACATAAAGACTGGCAGTTGACAGTAACTGAAAAAGATTTTACAACACCTGACTGGCTTAAAGGTGGAATTATTTATCAGATTTTTCCTGACAGATTTTATAATTCAGGCGCAAAAAAGAAAAATGTACCAACTGACCGTGTAATGCGTGATGATTGGGGAAATGAACCTGAATGGCGACCAACTCCTGAAGGAAAAGTCCTCAACAACGACTTTTTCGGTGGTGATTTAAAGGGTATTCAGGAAAAACTCCCTTATCTTAAATCACTTGGAGTAAATTGTATTTATCTTAATCCCATTTTTGAATCACATTCAAATCATAGATATGACACAGCCGATTATGGAAAGATTGACCCTGTGTTGGGTACGGAAAAAGACTTTAAAAATCTCTGTAAGGAAGCAAAAGAACAAGGAATTCATATAATTCTTGATGGTGTTTTCTCTCATACAGGTGATGATAGCGTTTATTTTAACAGAAAAGGTAGATATGATACTTTGGGAGCATACAATTCTCCTGAAAGTCCATACTATAAATGGTATAAATTTACAGATTATCCTGAAAAGTATCAGAGTTGGTGGGGTTTTGTTACACTTCCTGAGGTAATTGAGGAAGGTGAAGAGTATCGTAATTTCATCAATGGCAAAGGTGGAATTGTGGAAAAATGGCTCAAAGCAGGTGCTGATGGATTCCGTCTTGATGTTGCCGACGAGCTGCCTGATATTTTCATTGATGAGTTGCGTGAAAGACTTAAAATTACTAAGCCTGATGCACTCTTAATGGGTGAAGTGTGGGAAGATGCCACAACAAAGCACAGTTATGGAAGCAGACGCCGTTATCTTTTAGGTAGTCAGTTTGATTCTGTGATGAACTATCCATTTGCTAATGCCATTCTTGATTTTTGTCGTAACGGAAAAGCAGAAAACTTTATGGAAGTTGTAATGCAGATTGTGGAAAACTATCCAAAACAATGTCTTGATGTTATGATGAATCATATCGGTACTCATGATACTGAACGAGCAATCACAAAAATTACAGGTGAATCCTGTGAGTATCGTGACCGTTACTGGCAGTCATGTCATTTCCTTGACGATGAAAAATATGCAAAAGGCATAAAACTTTTAAAATGTGCAGTCGCATTGCAATACACACTTCCTGGTGTACCTTCTGTTTATTATGGTGACGAAGCAGGTATGCAAGGATACAAAGACCCATTCAATCGTGGTTGTTATCCTTGGGGAGAAGAAAATCAAGAGCTCATTACTTTTTATAGAACAATGGGTGAAATCCGAACAGAAAATACTGTTTTTGGCAAAGGTTATTTTTCACCGGTATCTTCTATGCTTGGTTGTGTAGCATATCGTCGTCATGATGAAAATGGTGATATTATGGTGATTGTGAATCGAAATGAACATTCAATAAATTATCGTTTACCTGATTTTTACCATAATGCAAAAACTCTTTATGGCGATAATGTTCAGAATGGTGAAATTTATATTGACGGATGTTCTTTCGTTATACTTTCCTTGTAAAATAAGATAGTGTATGATATTATTTATATGATAAAAACTATGGTGGTTAAAAAATGACTAAAACTTATGGCTACTTATCTAAAAATCAAAGAATATTGTGGCTCTGTCTCCGTGTAATTATTTTATGCTGGGGCTTATTTGGTCTGTTTCATGGTTCTGTTGTTGAGTTTTTAGAGGCTATCTTTGCGATTATTTTTACTCACCTTTGGGACTTTTTTCAGATTTTTGGCAAAAAGTCATTTATAATTGAGATAGAAGCATCAACTCAGACAATGCTTTCACTTTTCATTTTTATTGGCGTCTGTGTTGGCTCAACAATTAACAACAGAACTACATTTGAGCATTTTGATATTGTTACTCATTTTGCTTCTGGTGTTCTTTCTGCTTGGTTTGGATATGATTTCGCAAATATAATTTATCGTAAGCGCGGTGATTTAGGTCCTGCTATGTCCTCACTTTTTTCAATAACATTTGCATTAGGAATTGCTGTTGGTTGGGAAGTTTATGAATTTACAATGGACGGCCTTTACGGAATGACACTTCAAAAAGGTAACACAGATACAATGGTGGACTTTATCAGTTGTTCTGTAGGTGCAGTAATTACAATGTTGCTTGTTGCATTTTTGCGAAACGGAATTATTGGTAAAGATAAGGATAAAGTTAAGGAAGAACGCCGTCTTGAAAAAGAAAAGCGTCTTTTGAAGGACAAGCTTTATAAAGAGTATATGGAGTCAAAGGGGGATGTTCAATGAAGAGAGTAATTGCATTAATCCTTGTATTGGTTATCTGTGTACTTTCCTTTGCATCTTGTTCTGGTCCTGCAAAAGTAAGAGTTAACGGAACAAAAGTTGACAACGAAGTTTATTATTATTTTGATGATTTGTACGACGGAAATGAAAGTGAAATCAAAAAGGCAATTTCACGATACGTAACAATAAATTCAGAATTTTATAAAAGAAATCTGAAACTCACATCTGTTCAGAAATCAAATCTTTCAACAAGAGTTGATGACCTTTGGCACTTGTACGGAGTTCACTATACAAAGTTGGGTGTTTCCCGACAGACTATTTATAAGATTGAAACATCAAAGGTTTATGAAGAAGCACTTCTTGACTATTATTATGGTCAGGGTGGCGTTGAGCCTATAAGTGAAGAAACACTTAAAAAGTATTTCAAAGCAAACTATATTGCGATAGCATTTGCCACAGAGTATCTTTTTAATGTTGACGAAACAGGTGCAACTGTTCCAATGACAGACTCAGAAAAAGCAGTTGTTATAAACGACTTTGCAAAATCAGAGGGATTGGTTAACACAGGAACACCTATCGAAGCTTCAACAGATAAAGATGTGCGTAACACCATTATTACTTCTTCATATGACGGAAGCTTCCCAAGTGGTTTTTATAAAGAAGTTGCAACAATAAATGTTGGTTCAGCACGAACAATAACACTGGATGACTATGTTTTCCTTGTTCAGCGCATAGATGTGTTTGACAAAACATACGATTACTATCCTGAATACAGAACTCAGTG
>JAZOWH010000134.1:0-7338 GCA_045659165.1 Candidatus Fimenecus sp.
CCTGAATCAATACCTTTACAGATTTCACATTCATTACAAGGGTTTCCGTCGTGAGAATTGATACAGTTAACTGCTTTTGCAAGGATTTTTGCACAGGAGGTTTTACCTGTTCCACGAGAACCTGTAAAAAGATAAGCATGACTTGTCTTGCCGGTCTTTACAGCATTTTCAAGTGTTTTTGTAATATGTTCCTGACCAACTACATCAGTAAATGTTGATGGTCGGTATTTTCTGTAAAAAGCACGATACAAGATAACTCCTCCTTTGAAAGTTAAATCGAGTCAGTAAACATCAATTTAAAAATGCCTTAACTCAGTCATGTGTCGTGCAGGCAAACTGTGGCGCCCGATGCAAACCGCTTAATGCTGCTCGGTTCCCCGCCTGACATGATTCACAGCGCCTCGCCGCACAGGACCCACACGGCACACGACTGAATTAAGGCAAAAATTATTTAGTCAAGTAATTATACTATATAAATATAATAATTTCAAGAGGAAAATCTACACTATTTTTGTTGTAGAGAAAAAGATTTTGTGATAGAATAAATGTGTATAAATTTAGCCTAACTATGATTGGGGGCAAAGAAAATGTTTAATATTATTCCTCAACCTGTGAGTATACTTGTAAATCGTGATAAAAAAGGGTTTACTATGCACACCGGAACAACGATTTCACCATATCCTTTTGTAGATGAGTTTATTACTTTTGTAAGAAAAACTCTTAACAAAAAAGTTTATGTTCACGAAGATACAGGTGAAGAAAGAAGTATCATTCTTACTCTTGATGAGTCTGTTGATAGTGATGAAGGATATACAATCAAGTGTGAAAATCGTCGTGTTTTTATAAACGCTAAGACGGAATCAGGACTTTTTTATGGTTTGCAGACTCTCAAACAGATGCTTTTACAGACAGAGGGTAAAATTCCGTATGTTGAAATTTCTGACTCTCCAAGATTTTCTTATCGTGGATTTATGCTTGACTGTGGAAGATATTTCTATACAGTTGACGAAGTAAAAAGAATTGTTGACCTTATGGCTTTGCATAAGCTTAATGTGTTACATTGGCATCTGACAGAGGACCAGGGTTGGCGTGTTGAAATCAAAAAGTATCCGTTACTCACTGAAAAAGCGTCAATGAGAAGTCATACTAACTTTAACAACAAGCCTCACGGTGGATATTATACACAAGAAGATATAAAGGAAATTGTCGCATATTGTCATGATAGATTCATAAAGGTTATTCCTGAATTTGATATTCCGGGACATAGCGTGGCGGCTATTTCTTGTTATCCTGAGCTTTCATGCCTTGACAGAAAGTTGGAAGTTGCAACTCATTGGGGCGTTAAGCACGATATTCTTTGTGCAGGTAAAGAAAGCACTTATAAGTTTGTTTATGATGTACTTGATGAGCTTATTGAGCTTTTCCCTGATAAGATAATTCATATTGGTGGTGACGAGGCAGTTAAGATGCGTTGGAAAAACTGTCCTCATTGCCAGAAGGCGATTAAAGATAACGGACTTGCCGATGAAGATGCTTTGCAGATGTTCTTTATGAATAAGGTTAATGATTATCTTAAATCAAAAGGCTATTCTTCTGTTATGTGGAGTTATGACAGAATTGAAAATTCTGAAATTTTAAATCCTGATATTGCCTGGACAGTTTGTGGTATGGGTGACGATAAGGATTTAGTTGAAAATGAAATAAAACGAGGAAGAAAGTTAATAAATACACATTGTTATCCATATTATTTCGATTTCCCTTATGGTTGGAACACATTGAAAATGGTATGTAATGACAATGGTGCATTGACAGACAACGATGACGATACTTGGGGAATAGAAGCTCAGATGTGGACAGAATATGTTCCTGATATGAAGCGTTTTGAATTCCTAACTTTCCCTCGTTTAGGTGCAATGGCTGAAAATGCTTGGGCTGAAAAGGGCTGTTCTACATTCGCAACATTTATGCACAAGTCAGTTGATTATTGCAAGCTGCTTGATGTGTACAAGGTGAAGTATGCGCCACTTAAAAAGGCGTGTCCATCATTCATATATAAACACGCATCATCACTTTGGTTTAAGCGTCGTGTATTCCATTGGGAAGGATTACACAATTTGATTGATGATAAAAAAGCGGAAAAAGAAGCGAAAATTCTCAAGGAAAAATTAAAAGGATAAGAGTTAACTAAAAGAAAGGGAACAGTTAGATTTTATCTATTTATATAAGAGGTGTTATACAAATGAAAAAGTATGTACTTGCTCTCGACCAGGGAACAACAAGTTCACGTGCAATTCTTTTTGACAAAAAGGGTAATATCTGTTACAAGGCTCAGCATGAGTTTAATCAGATTTATCCTCACGCAGGCTGGGTTGAGCATAATCCTATGGAGATTCTTTTCTCACAGTTACAGTCTGTTATGGAAGTTATGGCATTAAGTAAAGCAACAGCTGCTGATATTGCATCAATTGGTATCACAAATCAGCGTGAAACAACAATTGTATGGGATAAATCAACAGGTAAGCCTGTATATAATGCGATTGTATGGCAGTGTAGAAGAACTGCTGATATGTGCGAGAAGATTAAGGCAGATGAAGAACTTACAAAATATATCAAGGAACACACAGGTCTTGTTGTGGACGCATATTTCTCTGCAACAAAAATCAGATGGATTCTTGATAATGTGGATGGTGCAAGAGAATTGGCTGAAAGAGGTCAACTCCTTTTCGGTACTGTTGAAACATGGCTTATCTGGAATCTTACAGGTGGTGCAGTACATATTACCGACTATTCAAACGCATCAAGAACAATGCTCTTTGATGTTGATAACCTTTGTTGGGATGAATACCTTTGTGAAAAGCTTGGTGTTCCAATGGCAATGCTTCCAAAATGTGAACCATCAAGCAAGGTTTATGGAACTGTTGCAAAGAGCGTTATGGGTATTGAAGAGTTGGCAGGAGTGCCTATTTCAGGTGCTATTGGTGACCAGCCTGCAGCACTTTTTGGTCAGGGATGTTTCGAAAAAGGTCAGGCAAAAAATACTTATGGTACAGGTTGTTTCCTTTTGATGAATACAGGTGATAAGCGAGTAGAATCAAAGAGCAATCTTGTTACAGGCGTTGCATGGGGATTAGGTGATGAAGTTACATATGCTATTGAAGGTTCTGCTTTTAATGCGGGTTCAGTTATAAAGTGGCTTCGTGATGACTTGCATCTTATTCCATCAGCTCGTCGTTGTGATGAACTTGCAGAAAGTGTTCCTGATTCAAACGGTGTTTATTTTGTTCCTGCATTCACAGGCCTTGGTGCACCATATTGGGATATGTACGCTCGTGGTACTATCGTAGGTCTTACTCGTGGTGCAAATGCTGCTCATATCTGCCGTAGTGTTCTTGAAGCAATTTCTTATCAGATGACAGATTTGCTTGAAGCAATGAAGAAGGACTCTGATATCGAGCTTTCTGAACTTCGTGTTGACGGTGGTGCATCAGTAAGTGACATTATGATGCAGATTCAGGCTGATATGATTAGAACTAATGTTAACAGACCTAAAATGGTTGAAACAACTGCTATTGGTGCTGCATATCTTTCAGGTCTTGCAGTAGGATTCTGGAAAGATGTGAAAGAAATTGAGCAGATTCGAGAAGTTGACAAGGTGTTTGAGCCAAAAATGGATATGGAAAAACGTGAAAAGACATATAGTGGTTGGCTCCGTGCTGTTGAACGCTCAAGAGATTGGGAAGAACATTAATCCATATTGACAAAAATTAAAAATCGCTTATAAAAACCCAAAACCCCATCGGATAAACCGATGGGGTTCCTTTTTCACCTGTCAAAGACAGGATATAACCTATGTGAAGTGTGATAATGATAGCACAAAAGAATGGGGTTGTCAACTGAATAGATGCTTTTTATCTATCATTCATTCGTCTCCAATGGAAAAGGTATTGTTGAGCAATTCCCTCTGTGCCTTTTGTACATTCAGGAAGTCCATTAGGGTACATTTCTGCCATAATTCGTTTTACCCACACATCAATTGGGAATGCTTCAATCTTGTGAAATCCATAAAGAAGGGTGCACTCTGCAACCTTTGCGCCGACACCTTTGATTTTTTGAAGTTCTTCTCTGCCGAATTCAATTGGATTTTTTTCGATTTCTGCAAAATTCACATCACCGTTTACGACTTTCTGGGCAGCGTCAATAATATATTTTGCTCTGAATCCTGCACGAATAGGGGATAAGTCTTCAACGGAAAGTTTAGATATCACATCTGCTGTTGGAAATGATTTTTTGCCTTCTTCACCATCGCCAAAGGTGTCACAAAGTCTTTCGATAATACCTTTGATTCGTGGGATGTTGTTGTTTTGCGAAATGATAAATGAGCAAAGGGCTTCCCATGGCTCCTGACGAAGAATTCTTATGCCGTCAAATTCCTTGATTGCAGTTACAAGATATTTATCAGTATATGATGAAAGAATTTCGGAATAGTCAAGGTCTAAATCGAAATAGGATTTCCATATTTTGTTGAAATCGTCTTCGTTACAGTTGTGGAAGATGATTTCGTTATCTGTCTGCTGAATTTTAAGGTATTTACCAAATGCGACACCGTGCCAGATGTTTTCGTCAAAAAGTGACCAACGAAAAGCCTGACCACAGTCAAGGCAAAGACCTAAATTGAAGTTTTTTGGAAGTGGAATTCTATAACTATTGTTCATAATAAAATCCTTTACAAAATGACCAAAAATTTTTGAAAATTCTATCTAAAAATGCTAATGACAAAATGCACAAACATTTTAGATATATTTTAAGAGTAGGGTGTTCCAAACTGTATAATTTGTCAAGGTGTTACAACAAATTGTATTTAATAAACTTTTAACAATATTTTTTCATCGTTGTCGAAAAGTGGAAAAAACCTTTAAAAATCAATGGTTTTGGGGCAAGTTATAAACATTTTCAACAGAGTTTTCAACAATTTGGTTGAAAAGTTATTTATACAATTTGTATAATTTTAAAGAAAATATTTTTTGGTGAAAATCCCATATTGACAATTTTTGCCTTGAAAATAATGTACAAAGTGCAGTATAAAATTGACTGAAAAACCAATCATAACTTTGAAAAATATATACAAATTGATGTGAGGAAAAATTATGGTAAAAGGTGTTAATCGTCAGGTTCTTGAAATTCACGAAACAGGTTGCGAATATTTTGAAAAAGCTTTGTTCTTTGTCCGCCCTGAATTCAGCGCCGAAAATGAAGGCAAACTTAAATCGAAAGCCATGACGAGTGCTGTGAACTTTTCGTCAGTACCAAAAAGCAAAAGACAAAAAGTAAAAAGCCGAGTGCTGTTTCTTGCAGAACTTGCAGCCTCGGCGGGAGTTGGTGCAATATTAACTGCACTGTTTATAAGATGATTAAGTCTTTCGGTGATTTTGTAAGATTTTCACAACCGTTTTCAGTTATGAGTGCCATATCTTCAATTCTTACACCGAATTTTTCAGGTATGTAAATTCCTGGCTCAACAGTTACAATATTGCCAATCTGCAAAATACTGTCAGAGGCAGGTGAAAGGTTAGGAAATTCGTGAATTTCTACGCCTACACCATGGCCTGTTGAGTGGGTGAAATATTTGCCATAGCCCGAATCGTTGATAATACTTCTTGCAAACATATCGCCTTCTTTACAGGAAATACCTGATTTGATGTTATCAAGACAATTCTGTTGTGCTTTAAGAACTGTATTATAAACATTCTTCATTTCATCTGTGGCAAAGCCAACAGCAATAGTTCTTGTCATGTCACTATGATATCCGTTAATCATTGTGCCAAAGTCCATTGTGATAAAATCACCGTTTTCCACCTTTTTATTAGATGGTACGCCGTGTGGCATTGATGAATTTTTACCACTTACTGCGATTGTTTCGAATGAAAGTCCTTCGCCACCGTTACGAAGCATAAAGAAATCAAGCTCTAATTGAATTTCTTTTTCTGTAACGCCTGGTTTAATGAATTTGAGAATATGCTGGAAAGCATCTTCGGCAATTCGCTGTGCTTTAACGATACACTCAACTTCTGTTGCAGTTTTGATTGAACGAAGCTCATTGATAATCATATCAAGAGTGGAATCTGTGGAAATACTTGTGTTTTTAAGTACACCTTTAAGTGAATTGTATGTTGCGACTGTCATTCTTGTTGACTCAACAAGAATGTGTTTACAGTTCATTTCTTTAAGAGTTTCAGCAATCTGTGGATAAGTTTTGCCTAAAAGTCTGACTTCGCAATTAGAAATCTGTTTTTCGGCTGCTTCAATGTATCTTCCGTCAGTTATAAAAACTGATTTTTCAGGGGAAACAATAAGAAATCCATCAGATGACTCGAATCCTGTGAAATATCTTCTGTTTTCAGGTGCAATAATCAGGGCGCAATAGCCAGCACCTTTTTCATTTAATTTTGATTGTAATTTTTTAATCATAGTAACCATATCCATGCAATTTTTCAAATTCTTTGATAATAGGTACAGACTTGCGACGACGAATTGCATAATAAATAGGGAATCTTGTTCGACCCTTTAATGCATCCACAAGAATTGCAATAGCACCACAGTTGTTGGCAGCCATAACATCGGCAAAAATCTGGTCACCTACCATAGCGAGTTCATTTATTTTAACACCCATCATTTCAGCACCCTGAATAAGAGTGTGAGGCTTTGGTTTTTTCGCACTTGCGATATATGGAAGACCGAGTTCTTCTGAAACGATTTTAGGTCGTCTTGGCATTGCGTTTGAAATAATCATAACTTTGATGCCTGAATCCTGCACTTTTTTAAGCCAGTCCTTGAGTCCGTCAATGCAATTAGTTCTGCCATCGTTGCATATGGTGTTGTCTATATCAAGAGCAACTGCTTTTGCTCCCATTTTATTTAAGTCATCAACCGAAATATCAAGAACTGATTTGTATCGGTATTTTGGCATAGTTGAAACCATAGAAATCTCCTTTGATATAATGAGTGGTTTATTGGTAAAAAAATAGTGGGCAATCCGTCAATGGATGCCCACTTGCGTTTTTAAAACATAGCTCCGCAAAGCGAAAGATTATTTAAACTTACGCTTACGTGCAGCCTCAGACTTCTTCTTTCTCTTAACAGAAGGCTTTTCGTAATGCTCTCTTTTTCTAACTTCCTGAATGACACCGTCACGAGAAGTCTGTCTCTTAAATCTTCTGAGAGCACTTTCCAAGGACTCGTTTTCTTTAACTTTTACCTGACTCATTAAAAATCCCTCCCTTATACATTGGGATACATTTTGTATTATACAACACCAAATGTCAACTGTCAACAGTTTTTTTG
>JAZOWH010000135.1:0-6563 GCA_045659165.1 Candidatus Fimenecus sp.
AAAAAGATAAAGAAAAAACAAAATAATATTAAATGTTAAACAATAGGGCGGGGTCAAGACCCCGCTATTGTTATTATATTTTATTTTTACCCCTTGAAAAATCTGTCACATAAGTATAAAATATAAAGTAATATTGTAAATCTACTTTTAGTAGGAGGACTCATTATGAATTTAAGAAGTGAAAATGTATTAAGAGGTGTTGAAAGAGCACCTAACAGAAGCCTTTTCTATGCAATGGGCTATACTAAAGAGGAAATTGAAAGACCTATGATTGCTGTTGTATCAGCACACAGTGAAATCGTTCCAGGTCATATGCATCTTGATAAAGTCGCAGAAGCAGTAAAAGCAGGTGTTCGTATGGCAGGTGGTACTCCTGTTATGGTTCCTGCAATCGGTGTTTGCGACGGTATTGCTATGGGACATGTTGGTATGAAATATTCACTTGCTTCTCGTGAACTTATTGCTGACAGTGTAGAAACAATGATTATGGCTCATGGCTTTGATGGTGCAGTTCTCATTCCTAACTGTGACAAAATTGTTCCAGGTATGATTATGGCTGCAGTTCGTCTTAATATCCCTGCTGTTGTTTGTTCAGGTGGACCAATGATGTCAGGCCTTGTTGACGGTGTTGAAACATCTCTTTCAAAAATGTTTGAGGCAGTAGGTGCTAGAAAAGCAGGAATTATTGATGACTGCAAACTTTGCGAAATGGAAGAAAATGTATGTCCTGGTTGTGGTTCATGCTCAGGTATGTACACAGCAAACTCAATGAACTGTCTTGCAGAAGCTGTTGGTATTGCTCTTCCTGGTAATGGTACAATTCCTGCTGTTCACAGCGGTCGTATTCAGCTTGCAAAACATGCAGGTATGGCAATTATGAATCTTGTAGAAAAGGATATCAAAGCACGCGATATCATCAATGAAAAGTCAATTCGTAATGCTCTTGCTTGTGATATGGCACTTGGTTGTTCATCAAATAGCGTTCTTCATCTTCTTGCTATTGCTAATGAAGCAGAAGTTCCTGTTGACCTTGAGATGTTCAATGAAATCAGTGCAAAAGTTCCTAATCTTTGTCATCTTGCTCCTGCAGGTGAAACTCATATGCACGACCTTAACAATGCAGGTGGTATCCCTGCTGTTCAGGCTGAACTTGCAAAGAAAGACCTTCTTGATTTGTCACTTATTACTGTAACAGGTAAAACTGTTGGTGAAAATATCGAAGGTGCATATATTAAGAATACAGATGCAATCCGTCCTATTGATAACCCATATAGCGAAACAGGTGGTATCGCAATTCTTTGGGGTAATATTGCAAAAGATGGTTGTGTAGTAAAGAGAAGTGCAGTTGCTGCTGAAATGCTTGTTCATTCAGGTCCTGCAAGAGTGTTTGATTCTGAAGACGAAGCTATTGATGCTATTTACAATGGCAAAATCACTCATGGTGATGTTGTTGTCATTCGTTATGAAGGTCCTATGGGTGGTCCTGGTATGAGAGAAATGCTCAACCCTACATCAGCACTTGCAGGTATGAAACTTGACAAGACTGTTGCTCTTATTACTGATGGCCGTTTCAGTGGTGCATCTCGTGGTGCTTCAATTGGTCACGTTTCACCAGAAGCTGCTGCTGGCGGTGAAATTGGTCTTATCTATGAAGGTGATATTATTGAAATTAATATCCCTGAAAGTAAAATTAATGTTAAGGTTTCTGATGAAGAACTTGACGAGAGAAGAAAGAGTTATGTTAAACCTGAACCAAAGGTTAAATCAGGTTGGCTTGCTCGTTATTCAACACTTGTTTCTTCTGCAAACACTGGTGCAGTTATGAAAAAGGTATTTTAATTATGCCAAAGGTTGTAAAAATAAAATCCCAACTTAAACGAGAAAAGAGTAAGTCTTTTTTTCGCGTACTTATATCCTTTTTTCTTACTTTGTTATTCGCAGGGTTAGGAATTGGATTGCTACTTGCCGTGCTTTTCAAAAAGCATACATTACATATTTCAATTCCTGTTGTAGTTATTATGTTGGCTTTTGTGGGATTTGTTGTGTTCCTTATATTAAAGAAGAAATATGACATTTTACAATCAGGTGTACGTGGTGAAGAAACTACTCTTAAAATTCTACGAAAACTGCCTAAAGATTATACTGTTCTTACTAATCCTGTAATCCTTAATCGAGGAATTACTATGGAACTTGATTTTGTAGTTGTGAGCAAAAATGGTGTTTTCATTGTTGAAAGTAAAAATTACCATGGAGTAGTTTTTGGTAAAACATCACAAACCTACTGGAAACAGATTAAACGCGGTAAAAACAACAAAGTGTATGAAAAAGAAGTTCCAAATCCTGCTAAACAATCGTTTCGTCAAAAACGAAGACTAGAAGAATTGTTTAGGGATTTGAAGATTACTGCAAATATTTATCCTGTTCTGTATTTTGTTAATAGTGGAACTGAACTCAAAATTCAAGATGATGCAAACATTGCTGTTGCAATTGTAAATGATGAAAATTCTTTGCTTGAATTTATTCAGAATACTAAAGGTAGGGGAAAAGTAACTTCAGAAGAGTTGAATAAAATTATCAGACAATTCAAAAGATAACATATTGTCCATAGTATCAGCATAGATTTAAATGGTGATATTATGGACAATGATTTTTATGAAAATAAATCAACAAGAAGTAAAAAACGAGAACAAAAAAAGCAAAATGTTATGACAAAAGTAATTGCTGTACAACTTGTTTTATCCCTTATAGTGTCAGGATTATTGTTTGTTGTATGTAAAACAGAAAGTAACCTGTCACAAAATATTAAATCGTTTTATACTGAAATCTCAAAAAATGATATTGCAGTTTCGACTATTTTAGGTGTATTTAAAAATGTAGTAAAACAAACCTTTGCACCAATGGTTGTCGAAGAAGCTGCTTCGGGAGAAACAACAGAAGAATCAGGGGAAAAGGCTGACTTTTCTCCTGTTTTTTTAACAGTAAAAATAACTTCACCTATTGAAAAGGAATATATTTCATCATATTTTGGATATCGTGTAAGTCCCATTACACAAAAATATTCGTTGCACAAAGGTATAGACATTCCTGCAAATGATAAAACAGAAATATATGCTGTATATAACGGAGTTGTTGAAAAGGCAGAATACAATAGCATAAATGGAAATTATATTGTTATTAAACATAGTCAATCACTAAAGACAACATATAATCATTGTAAAAAAATGTTTGTAAAAGAGGGCGAAATCGTCAAAAAAGGGGAGAAAATAGCTCTTGTTGGTGCAACGGGATATGCAACAGGAAATCATCTTCATTTTGAAATGATAGTTAATGATAAATACATAAATCCACTGTGGGTACTAGATTATGGTTTTTAATTTAAAAGGAATAAAAGTTGAAATTACATTTATTTTTGTTGCTTTCATTTCATTTGTAATTTCACTTGAAGTCCCGTCTAATGTCGTTATAACGATATTATCATCGATGCTTCATGAAATTGGCCACTTAATTACCATGATTTCATTGGATAATAAACCATTAAAAGTGAGATTTGAAATGACTGGAATCAATATTATAAGAAATCAGGAAACTGCTATAAGTGTAAAAAATGAAATCTTTATTTCTTTTGGTGGCCCAATAATAAATGCTTTTATAACATTTATATGTTGTATTATATTTGCGTTTTATAATAGTGAATGGGTGCTTACATTTGCGTGCATTAATCTTATTATAATGATTTTTAATCTTCTGCCCATAAAGAAATTAGATGGAGGGAGAATACTTTATTATCTATTGTCAATAAAATTTGACTTTATGGCTTGTTCAAAGATATTAAAGATTACATCACTATGTTTTATCTTTGTGATTTTTGTTTGGGGGATATATGTTTTTATTGTAAGTCACTTTAATTTTTCTTTAATTATAATTGCCATTTTTCTCTTAATTTCGTACTTTAACGATAATGAATATTGAAAAAAACCTTAATATATAGTAAAATAATATGAATAACTTTTTGTGAGGTTTATTATGGTTAAAAAAGAAGTTGAAAAACTGTTAAAGAAAGTTCAAAAGCCTGCAAGATACACAGGAGGAGAACTTAACAGTGTTACAAAAAATAAAGAAGATATAAAATTAAGATATGCTTTCTGTTTCCCTGATAATTACGAAATTGGTATGTCTCACCTTGGTATGAAGATTCTTTATAGTCTTGTAAACGAGCGTAAGGATGCTTGGTGTGAACGCGTTTTTGCACCTTGGGAAGATATGGAAGCACTTATGCGTGAAAATAATGTGAAACTGTATGCACTTGAAAGTGGTGATTCACTTGATGAGTTTGATATGGTAGGTTTTACATTGCAGTATGAGTTAAGTTATACCAATGTTCTCAATATGCTTGATTTAGGTGGAATCCCTGTTCTCAAAAAAGACAGAACAAGCCTCACTCCAATTGTTGTTGCAGGTGGACCATGTGTGTGCAATCCTGAACCAATGGTTGATTTCATTGATATTTTCATGCCAGGTGAAGGTGAAGAAGTAACAAATGAACTCATTGACCTTTTGATTGAACACAAAGAAAAAGGCTCAACTAGACTTGAATTTTTGAGAGAAGCAGCAAAAATTGAAGGCGTCTATGTGCCTGAATTCTATAATGTTGATTATAATGAAGATGGTACAATTAAACGTATTGAAAACCTTGAAACAGCACCTGAAAAAGTAAAGAAAAGAATTGTTTCCGATTTGGATAAAGCACATTATCCAAAGGATTTTGTAGTTCCATTTATTGATGTTGTTCAGGATAGAACTGTTGGTGAAGTTTTCCGCGGTTGTATACGTGGTTGTCGTTTCTGTCAGGCAGGATTTATCTACAGACCTATTCGTGAAAAATCACCTGAAACTATCAATGAACAGTGCAGAAGAATAAGTGACGCAACAGGTTATGACCAGATTTCACTTTGTTCACTTTCAACAAGTGACTATACAAATATTGAAAAGCTTATTCCTATGCTTTTTGATTGGGCATTAAAAGAAAACATCAATGTCTCACTACCATCTTTGAGAGTTGATAATTTTTCAGATGAACTTATGGAAGAACTCAAAAAAGTTCGTCGTAGCGGTCTTACATTTGCACCTGAAGCAGGTACACAACGACTTCGTGATGCTATCAATAAGAATGTTACGGAAGAAGAAGTTCTTCGTACAGCATTAAAAGCATTTGACGGTGGTTGGACAAGCGTTAAACTTTACTTTATGATGGGACTTCCTACAGAAACACTTGACGATATCAAGGGTATTTGTGACCTTGCACAGAAAGTTGTTGATACTTTCTATCGAAATCCTAACAGAGAAAAGGGGAAGGGTGTTCAGGTTAGTGTAAGTTGTGCGTCGTTTCTGCCAAAACCATTTACACCATTCCAGTGGGAGCCACAGGATACTGCTGATATGCTTATTGAAAAGCAGAAGCATTTGCTTTCAAATACAACTAGCCGTAAGATTTCTATCAGTTATCATGAGTCAGATACATCTGTGCTTGAAGGTGTTCTTGCTCGTGGTGACCGTCGTCTTGGTGATGTAATTTATAAAGCATGGCAAAAGGGATGTAAGTTTGATAGTTGGGACGAATTCTTTGATTTCGCAAAATGGCGTGAAGCATTCAATGAATGTGAATTAACAACTGAGTTTTACGCTAATCGTCGTAGAGATTACGATGAAATTCTTCCTTGGGATATTATGGATTATGGTATCCGTAAAGAATTCCTTGTTGAAGAGAATAAAAAAGCACACGAAAGTGTAACAACTCCTCATTGTAGACTTAAATGTTCTGCTTGTGGTGCTAATAAACTGAATGGAGGTAAATGTGATGCCAGAAGTTAAAAAATGGGCAGTAGATGTGCGTATGTCATTTGAAAAAACAGGTATGGCAAAGTTTATCTCTCATCTTGATACAGTTCGTTGTATTACAAGAGCAATGAAAAGAGCTTGTGTGCCAATCTGGTATACAGAAGGTTTCAATCCTCACGCATTTCTTACATTTGCAATGCCACTTTCATTAGGCTTTGAAAGCCTTTGTGAAACTGTTGATTTCCGTCTTATGGAAGAAGTTGATTTAAATGAACTTGCAAAGAGAATCAACGATGCTTTGCCAGTTGATATAACAGTCAAGGAAATTTATATTTATGAAACTTCTCCCAATGATATCCGTTGGGCAGAATATAAAATTATATTCAATAATCCTGATAGTTTGCTTTTAGAAAAAGCAGAGTCAGTTCTTTCTGCTGATGATATAATGGTTATGAAAAAGGCGAAGCAAGGCAGAAAAAAGGTTGATAAAGAAGTTAATATTAAAGAACATATCAAATCATTTGAATTAAATAATGACAATGGAAAACTCGTCCTTAAGACAGTTCTTTCTTCAGGTACAAGTATAAACATCAATCCTATGCTTTTAATCGGTGCATTAGTTAAAGACACCGAAACTGACGAGCAGGATGTGGATATAATCAAAGTTCAATCATATACAGAAAATATGGAGATTTTCAGATAATATGGTAACTTTATTGGCGGTTATT
>JAZOWH010000136.1:0-7875 GCA_045659165.1 Candidatus Fimenecus sp.
AGAGCATATAAATGTGTGTTATGGCTATGAACGCCACCGTCAGAAAGAAGACCAACAAGGTGAAGTGCTGAATTGTTCTTTTTACAATTCTCAATAGCACCCATAAACACATCATTTTCGAAGAAATCACCATCCATGATAGACTTTGTGATTCTTGTAAGTTCCTGGTAAACAACGCGACCAGCACCGATATTTGTGTGTCCAACTTCAGAGTTACCCATCTGTCCATCAGGAAGACCTACATCCATACCTGATGCGCCGATATATGTCATTGGATTGTTCTTAAAAATTTCGTCAAGTCTTGGAGTTTTTGCAGCTGTGATTGCATTACCATAATCAGCTGGATTATAACCAAAACCATCCATAATACATAAAACTACAGGTTTATTCATTTGTTTCACCTTAATTAATTATTTTGAAGCTGCAGCAACAATCTTAGCAAAATCTGCTGCTTTAAGTGATGCGCCACCAATAAGACCACCATCAACGTTGACTTTTGAAACAAGTTCATCAGCATTAGCTGCATTCATTGAACCACCGTACTGAATTGTAACAGTAGCTGCAATATCGCCACCATATACTTCTGCAATTGCTTCACGAACATAGCCGTTACCTTCATCAGCCTGGTCAGCAGTAGCTGTAACACCTGTACCGATAGCCCATACTGGTTCATAAGCGATGATAACATCTTTAAGTTGTTCTTTTGTAACGTTTGTAAGAGCCATCTTTGTCTGAAATTTAAGAAGTGTTTCTGTGTATCCAAGATTTCTCTGTTCAAGTGTTTCACCAACACAGATAATTGGTTTAAGACCAGCATTAAGAGCAGCAAGTGAACGAAGGTTAACAGTCTGGTCTGTTTCGCCAAAGTACTGTCTTCTTTCACTATGACCAACTACTACGTATTCAACACCAGCTTCTTTAAGCATTTCAGCTGAAATTTCACCAGTGTATGCACCTGATGCCATAAAGTGAACATTTTCTGCACCGATTTTAATGTTTGAACCAGCAGCTGCTTCAATTGCAGCAGGAATGTCAATAAATGGTACACAAAGCACAACATCACAATCAGCATCAGCAACAAGAGGTTTCATTTCTTCAATAAGTACCTTTGCTTCTGCAGGTGTTTTGTTCATTTTCCAGTTACCAGCGATAACTGCTTTACGAAGATTTTTATTCATAATTATTTACTCCTTCTCGCAAATTTTGGGAGGACCCGAGGAAGTCCTCCCATTATTATTTTAATTATTTATCGTTGAGTGCAGCAATACCAGGAAGAACTTTACCTTCAAGGTATTCAAGAGATGCACCGCCACCTGTTGAAATATGTGACATCTTGTCAGCAAAACCAAGTTTCTGAATTGCAGCAGCAGAGTCGCCACCACCGATAATTGAAATTGCATCGCTATCAGCAATAGCTGTTGCAACTGCAATTGTACCTGATGCAAATGCTTCCCATTCTGAAACACCCATAGGACCATTCCAGATTACTGTGCCAGCATCTTTAACTGCGTCAGCAAAAATTTCCTGTGTCTTAGGACCGATATCGAGACCCATCCAACCATCAGGAATTTTATTTGAATCAACAATCATAGATTCTGTATCAGGAGCATATTCCTTACCAACTTTGTTATCAATAGGAATAAGGAATTTAACGCCTTTTTCTTCAGCCTTCTTCATCATTTCAGCAGCAAGTTCAACTTTATCTGCTTCAAGAAGAGATGTACCGATATTATAGCCTAATGACTTCATGAATGTATATGCCATACCACCACCGATGATAAGAGTATCGCACTTATCAATAAGGTTTGTGATAACACCGATTTTATCAGAAACTTTTGCACCACCAAGGATAGCAACAAGAGGTCTCTTTGGATTTTCAAGAGCACCACCGATAAATTCGATTTCTTTCTGAATAAGGTAACCACAAGCTGCTGGAAGGTGTTCTGCAACACCAGCAGTTGAAGAATGAGCTCTGTGAGCTGAACCGAATGCGTCATTTACATAAAGTTCTGCAAGGTCAGCAAACTTCTTGCTGAGTTCTGGGTCGTTCTTTGTTTCGCCTTTTTCATAACGAACGTTTTCAAGAAGAAGAACTTCGCCATCTTTAAGGTCAGCAGCAAGTGCCTGTGCACTTTCACCAACAACATCAGCTGCCATCTTAACTTCCTGGCCAAGAAGTTCTCCAAGTCTTGCTGCAACTGGTGCAAGTGAGAATTCAGGAACTACTTCACCCTTTGGACGACCAAGGTGTGAACAAAGAATAACTTTTGCTTCATTAGCAATAAGATATTTGATTGTTGGCAATGAAGCAACAATTCTCTTATCACTTGTGATAACGCCATTTTCCATTTTTACATTGAAGTCGCAACGAACAAGAACTTTCTTGCCACGAACGTCAAGATCTTCAACAGTCTTTTTGTTTAATGCACTGCTCATTAATATAACATCCTTTCAAAGATATAATTTGTAAAATTTACCATCGATTATTGTATAACATAAGTCAATTTTTTTCAAGACTTATAAACACATTTGTTAAAACTTTATCACTTTATCCATTATAAAGAGCCAAAATAGAATTAGTTTTGTCAATAATCATATTTTTTAACTCTTTAGGAGATTTAACTTTAATCTTATTTCCATACTGCATTATCCACGCAACAAGTCCGTCAGTAACAGCAACATCGACTTTTGCAATAAAATTTTCATCATCATAAAATTTCATTAATACCTTTTCACCAAATTGATCTATAAAATCTTCAATCATTGAATTATTACAAATCAATTCAACTGGCTTAATATCACCTGAAAACATAGAAAGATGTTTGTTGCTATAGTCAGCAATATCAAAATATTTCTGATATGGTGATACTTCAGAAAAGTGTCGATAATACGTTTCAAGAACTTTGACGCTTTTTAATCTATCAATACGGAGATGGATAAGATTATCATACTTACTATAATTACCAACAAGATAATAATGGTCATCAGACCATATCAATGCATATGGATTAATAGTCATTGTTTTTTCTTCAAATCGTGCCGTTTTAGAATCGACAATTTTCCTTCTTCTATAAACAACTTCAATTTGCTTTCTAGAAAGAATTGCTGAACTAATAATATCAATCAAAATAAATAAATTTTCATTCGCACATTTATTTCTATTATCGATATAAACCTGTTTTTCAATCCTTTTATATTGATTTTCACTTGCAAACGATGAAAACTTTTTAATAAGTGATTTGGTTTTTTTAGCAGAAATAAAATCGGCAGATTGAACAGCATCAATCAAAAGTCTTAACTCAGCAGGTTCGAAATAATATGGTGTCATAAAGTATCCGCGAGGAGACTGTGATTTTATTATTTCATAACCATATTCATTTAAACATTCTATACAGTCATATACTGTTTTTCTTTCACATTCAATACCATAATCCTTGCGAAGAAAATCCATAATCTGTGTTGCAGAAATAGGATTTTCTTCATCAGATTTTTGTGAAAGAATATCAATAATATAAAGTAATCTTAATTTTTGTTTAGATGGGTTTTTCATAAATATTATAATGTGAGTTTCTTATTTATTTCAATAAGTACATCTTCGTTAATTTTAATATGCTCACGGTCATAAGTTAAAATACCGTTAACTTCATTTTCGACGTCACTAACCTGTGTGTAAACAGTTGCACTTAAACCTTTTTTAATAAGAGGAATAACTTGAACTTCATGAAGATGCTTATACGCTTTTGACAATGTTTCTTTTGATTTAAACATCATATAACCAAAACTCTTTGATTCATCCCATGTGTGACCTCTATCAATATGACTATAGCCACCAAACTCTGTAATAGCAAAAATTCTACCATCGTTTCTGCGAGGATTAATAGGTGCAATGTATCTATGCATACTGTTAAAATCACCTGCACCTTGGTCATGCCATCCACTTGCATGGTCAACTACACGAGAAGGGTCGAATTTCTTAATTTCGTTAGAAATTCTAACAGAGTCAAACTGTCCCCAACCTTCATTAAAAGGAACCCAACAAGAAATAGATGTGTGATTATAAAGCTGATTAAGCATTTCATTGAGTTCGCGTTCAAACTCGTCACGCCATAACTTTTCACCGCGCTTAAATGCCTTATATTTATTATCTTTAACGTGAATTGCAACAAGTGGAAGAACACCTGCAAGCAACTGACCGATATATTCGCCACCACTTACCATATCTTGCCATACAAGCATACCAAGTCGGTCACAATGATAATACCAACGGTCAAGTTCAACTTTAATATGTTTACGAAGCATATTAAATCCAAGTCGTTTCATAGTTTCGATATCATAAATCATTGCTTCGTCAGTTGGTGGAGTCATACCGCCGTCAGACCAATAACCCTGGTCAAGAAGACCTCTCTGGAAATATGGCTTATTGTTAAGTAAAAATCTTGGATAACCTTTTTCATCCTTACCCATTGAGAATTTACGCATACCAATGTAGCTCTTAACTGTGTCAACAGTTTCGCCATCTTTGATGAGCTCAACTTTAAGGTCATAAAGGAATGGGTTTTCTGGTGACCAGAGTTTCATATCATCAAACTTGATAACATCATCCATTGAAATTGCATTTTCTGAAACAACAGTTTCACCGTCAAAAACAGTAACTTTAACTTGACAATTTTCATCATTTGCAAATGTCTTGAATGCAAGTGTTTTGTTATCAATATCAGGAGTCATACGAAGTTTTAAGATATGATATGGATTAACTGCTTCAAGCCATACGCTCTGCCAGATACCTGATGTTGCAACATACCAGAAACCGTGAGTATCATTAACCTGTTTACCTCTCTGTTGCCAACCGTTTTCAGTAGGGTCATATACGCTTACAACAAGCTCATTTTCACCATCTTTAAGTAATCTTGTAATATCAATTGAGAATGTTGAATAACCACCACGGTGACTACCTGCAAGTTCTTTATTAACATAAACATTGCATTCCCAGTCAACAGCAGCAAAGTTAAGTAAAATGTTTTTACCTTTCATATTTTCAGGAATTGTAAATATCTTTTTATACCAGAGTTTCTGGTCAGGCTTTAAAGGTTTTTCAACACCTGAAAGCATTGATTCAACAGCAAAAGGAACAACAATTTCACCGTCGTAGTTGTCAACCCATTCAACCTTTGAATCAACAATAGCGTAATCATAAACACCATTCATTGACATCCAGTTTTCACGTTCCATCTGTGGACGTGGATACTCAGGTAACGGATTATTTCTGTCAATAGAGTCTGTCCAACGAGTCTTTAAAAATCCCATAATATGTACCTCCAAATACAACAAAGCCTTATATGGCAATATAATCAAATATATTTTATAACATAATCGAAGTTTTGTCTATTGATTTTTAAAATTATTTTGGTATAATTATAAATAAATTTGCGGGTATGGTGGAATTGGCAGACACGCAAGATTTAGGATCTTGTGCCGAGAGGTGTACAGGTTCGACCCCTGCTACCCGCACCAAATAAAGGACTTCAACATTTGTTGGGGTCCTTTATTTATTATAGGTGGTCGAACCTGGGAAGGTTTTTGCGTTAAGAAAATGATTCAGTGAATCATTTTTAGCAAAAAGTCGTGAGGTGGGTACCGAAATTCACAAGAATTTGGGTCGCCGAGCGAGATGGATGCAAGGCGTAGCCGTAGCAGACATTCGACCCCTGCTACCCGCACCAAAAATCGAAAGTCTTCATCAGAAGATTATCGATTTTTACTTTTTACTTCTTCACTATTCACTCTTCACTAAAATATTTGAATCGATTTTTTGAAAGTAATTAGTGAATAGCGAAAAAAGTAAACTCTCTAAAATAGCAGTTTCGAATTTTTACGGGACTGCTATTTTTTTATTAAGAGCAGATTGAAACAAAAAAGTAGGGGCGGATGTCCCATCCGCCCGTAATTTAGTTTATATATAACCAACGCGGTACGATGTGGGCATCGTCCCCTACAATTATACTTCGATTTAGTTTTCGTAAATTTTTGTACTACCAAACAAACTACGGAAAAAACCACCGATTTTATCGAAGAAACCTGATTTTGATGTCATTTCGATTGTATCGGTTGCAAGAACGTTACCTTTCGCATCAAAAAGAGTTGCGGTAAATGTTGTGTCACCATTGTTATTAGCGATTACTTGTAATGACTCACCATCATTCATAACAGTTGTGTTAAAATTGCTATTACTTGATATCCATTCTACATATAAACCTGCAGGTTGATTTCCTGCGATTTTTGTGTGTAAAATAATACCATCCATGTTACGGATTATTGTTTTTGATGGCTTTTTAACGCTGAACACAAAGTAGTCAGGGTCAGTTTCACAACAAACAGTACAGTTACCATTTAAGAATGAGTGTCCTGTTGCAGGTGTTTCGTCATCAACATAAGTATCATCGCAAGCTGTACAGGTATAAGTTGTATAGCCTGTTCCTATACATGATGGTTTAGTAACAGTGGAATCATATTTGTGACCATTTGCAGGAAGTTCTTGCTGTGTTATAAAAACCTTATCACAAACTGAACACTTAATACCAAATGTAAGACCTGTTTCAGTACAAGTTGGAGCAACCTCAAGCATTATTTCTCCCGTATGACCAAGAGCATCAATTATAATTGTTTCTCTGCTTGTTTCAACATTACATACCGTGCAATGTGTCACATTATCTACATATCCACTTTTCGAACATGTTGGGGCAACATGTTTTTCTTCAATAACATCACCCGGCATATGACCCAATGCATCTGTAAAGTCACTTACATATTCATGATTACAATAAGAGCAAGTATATGTTGTAAAACCTTGTTCTGCACAAGTTGGTGGAGTTATTACTGTTTCATATGTATGCTCGATTTCTGCTTCCTGATTAAGTATTAAAGCCGGACGAACACCTGTGAAAGTATTAGTAATTACTACATCATATAAGTCTCCATCTTGAAAAGCATAAACACTATCATCTAAAGTATCTTTACTGATAGGTGTAAGAACAAGCCAACGTTGTGCTATTTCATCAGAGAAATAACCATTATCAGTTATTTTATAAAAATCACCAAGACCCTGTGATTTAGCATAGTCGGTACCCTGTACTTTTCTGGATTCATCATCTATGAGTCTATGTTCACTGTTTTCAGCCTCATGATACGGAAGAAGAAAAACTTTATTTGTTCTAAAAGTGTTATACGTGTAATCATAATCATCATTGTACTTCGAATTGAAATCGTTAAAATATTGTTCAGGAATTAAAATTTTTTCTTTTTCACCACAAGTTAATGCTGTTTTATAAAAATGCTCGTTAAGCCACTCTCTAATTGAACTATAATTATAATCATATGCCACTACTGCATAATTACTATCCTGATAAAATTTTTCATAATCAGGAGTGTAAATTGTATTATTATACGGTTGCGAGTCAACTATATTTTCGCATATCACAAGACCTGAAACAGGGTCAAGAACGCGCCACTTAAGAGGCTCATATTTAAACCAATATATAATATTGGTAAAATACCCATTATTATACTGATATGAAGAACTCATAGAGCCTCTAAGACCTGTATTTTTTGGTCTGTATTGTGAAAAAAATACGGCACGATATTTTGTTCCATTGTAAAAAACATCAGCATATTTCATAAAGTCACTTGGTGCCATCTTACCAACATACAAATTGTTTGGTGTATTTTCATATGGTTCATCTGGTCTGCTATAATAATCATAAGACACCCAAGTTTTAGAAAGTTGATTCAGTGAGAAAATCAGCTCCTCATCTGTTACTCTACTCTGTGGATATGAGCCAAACTCAATAATATCTCCAACATCATATTCAGATAATATTT
>JAZOWH010000137.1:0-7801 GCA_045659165.1 Candidatus Fimenecus sp.
CTGCATTTGCATTGTTATTTGAATATTTTATTGCAAACCCTGTTGCAATATTATTTTTTATCATTTCAGTAGTTATTTTTACGATTTTTATATTTAAAGGAATACCTTTGAAAGGTAAGGAGAATAAATGAATACATCAAAAACAGCTTTTATAGCAATTATAGGAAAAGCCAATGTGGGCAAATCTTCAATCCTTAATAAACTTTTAGGAACAAAAATTGCAATTGTTTCATCAAAACCACAGACTACACGTACACGAATTATGGGTGTGCTTACAACTGACGACAATATTCAGCTTGTGTTCACTGATACACCTGGTTTCCATAAACCAAAAACAAAACTTGGTGAAAAGATGGTAAAGGCAGTTAGTGACAGTATTGATGGCGTTGACGCTTGCCTTTTGGTTGTTGAACCTGAAGGAGAACTTAATCCTGCTGAACTTGAGCTTGTTGAAAAGATTAAGAAGGGCAAGAATCCTGCGATACTTGCTATCAATAAAATTGATACAGTAAAGGAAAAGGAAAACCTTATTTCTCGAATTGCAGAAATGACAGAGCATTATGAATTTGATGCCATTGTTCCTGTGTCAGCACAGACAGGCAACGGAATTGATGCCCTTTTGGAAGAACTTAAAAAACTTGCATTCGAATCTGAACATTTCTTCCCGGATGATACACTTACTGACCAGCCTGAAAGAGTTCTTGCTAGTGAAATCATCCGCGAAAAAATGCTTCGTTTACTTGATAAAGAAATTCCTCATGGTACTGCTGTAAGCATTGAAAAAATGCGTGAACGCAGTGACGGAATTATGGACGTTGAAGCAACAATTTTCTGTGAACGTGATAGTCATAAGGGCATTATCATCGGTAAAGGCGGAAATATGCTTAAAAAGATTTCTACTTATGCGCGTCAGGATATGGAAAACTTCTTTGGATGTAAAATCAATCTTCAATGCTGGGTAAAGGTTAAAGAAGGTTGGCGTAACAGAGAAGGACTTATCCACAATTTCGGATTAGATTAATTTTAGTAATATTTTTAATTTTTTCCATTCATAAATCAGCATGAAATATCGCAAATTAAAAACAGAAAGGCGGTATTTCAAATGGACAGTATGGCAATCTGGAGCAGATTTACAAAAACGGGAAAAGTTGAAGATTATCTAATGTATAAACAATCTTTGAAGAATAAAAACAACACCTATATTGACGGAGAACCGGATTATGAGGACGAATACGGACGGTCTGATACTCAAGGAACAGAATATTGGTGAAAAAGACAAGCTCGTTACGGTGTTAACACGCCACAACGGGCTTGTGCGTGCTTTTGTGCGTGGAGCAAAATCTGTTAAAAATCGCAAAAATAGTTCGACTGGTATGTTCTGTTTTTCAAAAATTTCCTTGTACAAAAACAAGGAAACATACATAATTGATGAGGCTGAACCTATCGAACTTTTCTTCGAACTTCGTACTGACCTTGAAAAATTAACACTTGCACAGTATTTTGCAGAAATTATAATTTCTCTTGTTCAGGAGGATGAACCTGCAGAGGAATATCTGAGATTGATTCTTAATTCACTTTATTTTCTTGCTAATAGCAAGTTGCCAAATGAACAGATAAAGGCAATTACGGAACTGCGAATTATGTGTATAGCAGGTTTTATGCCTGATTTAACATCTTGCGAAAGATGTGGTACAGAAGAAACCAATACTATGTACTTTGATATTGAGGATGGTATCATTTACTGCGAAAATTGTGTTGCAACAGATTTGCTTTATCCTCTTGATATCGGTCTTGTTAGAGCATTACGACATATTGCGTTTTCAGATTTCGAAAAAATATATTCATTCCGTATGGAAGATTATGCTTTGCCTGATTTGTCATACATTACAGAAAAATATTTACTTTCTAAATTACAAAGAAATTTTAAAACATTAGACTTTTATAAGGAAATAACAAAATGAACAAACATTGTATTTCACTTGAACTTGATAAAATACTCAATATGCTGTCTGATACGGCAAGTAGTGCCGATGCTAAAGAAAGAGCGTTGGAGATTAAGCCGCTGACAGATTATTTTGAGGTATTGGAGTTGCTTGATAAAACAGAAGCAGCTTATATATTTATTGCCAAATTTGGTGCACCATCATTTGGTGGACTTCAGAATGTGAACAATGCTTTGAGCAGAGCGTCAGCAGGTGGTTCACTTTCAGCAGGTGAACTTCTTAAAATTGCAGTAACACTTAAAATTATTCGTGGTATAACCGTGTGGCATGATAAATGTTCAGGTATGGAAACTGCACTTGACGATTTGTTCAATTCCCTTTATCCAAATAAATATCTTGAAGAAAGAATTACAAATGCTATTATTTCTGAAACTGAAATCAGTGATAATGCATCACCTGAACTTAAGGAAATCCGACGTAAAAAGCGTCATTATGAGAATAAAATCCGTGAACAGCTTGACTCAATGATTCACTCTTCACATTATTCAAAGATTCTTCGTGATGGAATCATCACACAGCGTAACGGACGATTTGTTGTGCCGGTTAAGGCTGAAAATCGTGGCGATGTTGCAGGTATGGTTCACGATACATCAGGTAGTGGAGCAACTGTATTTATTGAACCTGCTGCTGTTGTCGAAGCAAACAACGAAATCAAAGTTCTTGAAAGTCGTGAACAGGATGAAATTGAAAGAATTCTTATGGAACTTTCAGGATTAGCAGGTGAGTTTGAGGACACAATTAAAATAAGCTTTGAATCAGCTGTTACACTTGATTTGATTTTTGCAAAGGCGCATCTTGCATATAAAATGAAAGCAAGCCGACCAATCCTTAATAATGATGGTGAAATTTTGCTTAAAAAAGCAAGACATCCACTTATTGACCCTAAATCAGTTGTTCCTGTGAATATTTCATTGGGAATTGATTTTGATTCTCTCGTTATTACAGGTGCTAATACAGGTGGTAAAACAGTTTCAATAAAGACAATCGGTCTTTTGACACTTATGGCAGAATGTGGACTTATGTTGCCTGTTACCGATAATAGCAAAATCTCTGTTTTTGATAATGTATTAGCTGATATCGGTGATGAACAGAGCATTGAACAGTCACTTTCAACATTCTCTGCACATATGACAACGATTGTTGAGATTTTAAAAACTGCAGACGACAGAAGCCTTGTGCTTATCGACGAATTGGGTGCAGGTACTGACCCTATTGAGGGTGCTGCATTGGCTGTGGCAATCCTTGAAAATTTAAGACAAAAAGGTGCAAAAATAGCATCTACAACACACTATTCTGAATTGAAAGAATATGCACTTAAAACAAATCGAGTTGAGAACGGTTGCTGCGAATTTGATGTGGCATCATTAAAACCCACATATCGTTTGCTTATCGGTATGCCTGGTCGTTCAAATGCCTTGGCAATCGCAGGACGACTTGGTATTGAAGAGAGTATAACTGATTTTGCAAGGGCTTTGATTTCTGAAGAAGATACAAGATTTGAAGATGCTGTTGATACTCTTGAAACTGCAAGAAAAGCACTTGAAGATGACCGACAGAAGCTTGAAGAAGAAAAACTTCATATTCTTCGTCAAAAGGAAAATGCTGAAAAGAATCTTGAAAAAGCAAAAGCTCAAAGTGAAAAAGAAATTGCAAGGGCAAAACAAGAAGCTGAACGAATTGTAGAAAGTGCTCGTAGAGCAGGTAACTCTCTGCTTATGGAAATCGAACAGCTGAAAAAAGAACAGGCTAAACAGAAAAATCTTCAGGAAATTGCCAGAAAAGCAAAAGCAGCAATGGGCAGACAACTTGATAAAATGGACGAAATCCAAAATGGTCTTGGTGAAGATGACGGTGACTATGTTTTACCTCGCCCATTAAAAGTAGGTGACAGAGTGTTTGTAAAAACACTTGGTGGTGAAGCTGAGGTTATATCTGTCGATGAAAAGAAGAATGCTGTTCAGGTTCAGTCCGGCATGATTAAAATGAAAGCGGATATTTCTGATATTCATCTCATCGGTGAACAAAAACCACAGAAAAAGCAAATAGGTGGTATGAGAACAGTTCATACAGGCTCATCAAAGGCTACTGCTTCTTCAAATTCATCTATTGATTTGCGTGGTTCAACTGTTGAAGAGGCGATGCTTGACCTTGATTCGTTTATTGATGGAGTTCTTCGCACAGGACTTAATGAGATTACAATTATTCATGGCAAAGGCACAGGTGCTTTAAGAAAGGGTATCCACATTTATCTTCGTAAACATCCTAATATCCGTACATTCCGACTTGGTGTGTTTGGTGAAGGTGAAGATGGTGTTACAATAGCTGAACTTAAGTAATAATTGCATAATATTTTTAATTGTGGTAAAATATAAAAAAACAAAAGGAGACTTTTATATGAATAAAAATTGGATTATTGCATTGGTATTGATTCTTGCTGTGGTTGTTGTCTTTGCTGCATGTAAGGGCAACGAAAGTGAGGAAATAACAACACAATCAACAACTCAGTCATCAACACCATCAGTAACAGAACCTGCAAGTGATACAGAATCAGACGATACTGACCTTGAGCTTATTCCAGGAGATGACTTGATAATTTCTGACAGTGACTACAATGATGAGGGAGCACTTGTTATTGGTGGTGACTCTTCTAATGACTCTTTTGATAACTCTGGTGAAGATAGTATAAGTTGGGAAGAAATTGTAGGAAAAAACTCTTGACAAATAAATAGTTATTTAGTATAATGTCGTTCTGTAAAGTGAATATCCTTTACAGAACGTTTTTTTGAAGGTAGGTGTCATGTGTGGCAAATAGTATTGAGATAACAATGCTCCTTGATTTGTATGGAGAAGCATTGACCGTAAAACAGCGTGATTATCTCAATTTTTACTACAATGATGACCTTTCACTTTCGGAAATTGCGGAGAATGAGGGCATAACTCGACAGGGCGTGCGTGATGCCATTAAAAGAGCAGAATCTTTGCTCTATGATATGGAATCAAAGCTTAAGTTTTCACAAAAACTTGAAAAGTTCCAGAATGGACTTGCGGAAATTGTGAAATATTCTGACGAGATTAATGAATACAATCTTGCCCATGACCTTTCTCGTGAAATTAATGATAAAACAGTTAAGATAAAGTCAATTGCACTTTCCTTAGCAGAATAGGAGGAATTATGGCATTTGAAGGTTTATCCGACAGACTCGAAGCCGCTTTTCAAAGATTGAAAAGTAAAGGTAGTCTTAATGAAAAAGACGTCAAAGAAGCAATGCGAGAAGTTCGTCTTGCACTTTTGGAAGCTGACGTTAACTATAAGGTGGCTAAGGATTTTACTGTAAAAGTAACTGAACGCGCTATTGGTGCTCAGGTTATGGAAAGTCTTACGCCTGCACAGATGGTTATTAAAATTGTTAATGAGGAACTCACTGAACTTATGGGTGGTACTCAGACAAGACTTGCTTATGCCAGTCATCCACCTACAATCATCATGATGTGTGGTCTTCAGGGTTCAGGTAAAACAACTCACTGTGCAAAAATTGCCAGAAAACTTAAAAATGAAAATCACAGACCTTTGCTTGTAGCTTGTGACATTTATCGTCCTGCTGCTATCAAGCAGTTGCAGGTTGTCGGTGAACAGGTTGGTGTTCCTGTTTTTGAAATGGGACAGACAAATCCTGTTACAATTGCAAAAGAAGCAATTAAACTTGCAAAGGATAAGGGTTATGACTATGTCTTTATCGATACTGCAGGTCGTTTGCATATTGATACAGAACTCATGAATGAACTTAAAGATATCAAGAGTGAAGTTCGTCCTCACGAAATTCTTCTTGTAATCGATGCTATGCTTGGTCAGGACGCTGTTACTGTTGCAAGTACATTTAACGATGAACTTGGAATTGATGGTCTTGTACTTACAAAAATGGACGGTGATACCCGTGGTGGTGCTGCTCTTTCAGCAAGAGCCGTTACAGGTAAACCGATTAAGTTTGTTGGTATGGGTGAAAAACTCGATGAACTCGATTATTTCTATCCGGACCGTATGGCTTCACGTATTCTCGGTATGGGTGACGTGCTTTCTCTTATTGAAAAGGCTGAAATTGCTCTTGACGAGAAAAAGGCAGCAAAGCTTGAGGAAAATCTTCGTAAAAACAAATTTGACCTCGAAGATTTGCTTGACCAGTTTGAACAGATTAACAGAATGGGCAGTATGAAAGACATTCTTTCAATGCTTCCTGGTGTTAATAAAAAAATTAAAGATGTTGATGTTGATGAGCGTCAACTTGACAGAATGAAAGCGATTATTCTTTCAATGACACCAAAAGAAAGAAGAAATCCTGACATTATCAATCCATCACGTAAACGTAGAATTGCAGCAGGTTGCGGAATGCAGGTTGAAGATGTAAATCGTCTTCTTAATCAGCACCGTCAGATGCAGAAAATGTTTAAGCAGATGAACTCCGGTAAAATGAAACGTCAGTTAAAGCGTATGGGATTCGGAAATGGTGGAATGAATGGTATGGGTGGCATGGGCGGCTTCCCAATGTAATGTATATAACACAAAAGTGTTTATAAAATAAAAATTTATATATTTGGAGGAAACAAAAATGGCAGTAAAAATCAGACTTCGCAGAATGGGTGCTAAGAGAGCTCCTTTCTACAGAGTAGTAGTTGCAGATTCTCGTTATCCAAGAGACGGCAGATTCATCGATGAAATTGGTACTTACAACCCAATGACAGAGCCTGCTGAAATCAAGATTGACAATGACAAGGCAGCTCAGTGGATCAAGAACGGTGCACAGCCAACTGACACAGTTAAGGTTATTCTTAAAAAGAGCGGCGCTATTAAATAAGAAAGGTTTTTGAAAAATGCAGGAACTTCTTATTACAATAGTTAAGGGACTTGTTGCAAATCCTGATGCTGTTACTGTTACTGTTGACGAGGTAGACGACCGTGGTGTTGTTGTATATCATCTTCACGTTGCTGAGGACGATATGGGCAGAGTTATCGGTAAACAGGGTAGAATTGCTAAGGCTATCAGAACAGTAGTTAAAGCTGGTGCAACTCGCACAGGCGAAAAAGTTCAGGTCGATATTGACTAATTTACAAGGGCAGACAATTTAAGTCTGCCCTATTGTAAATTTATTAGAAAAAAGGATACGCTATGATTAAAGAATATCTTGAATTAGGTCAGATTGTGTCAACACATGGTATAAAGGGTGAAATGCGATTTAACCCTTGGTGTGATACACCTGATTTTGTAAAAAAATTCAAAACCTTGTATTTTGATAACAAGGGTGAAAAAGAAATAAAGGTTATCTCTGCTCGTCCTCATGGCAATGTTGCCATTTTGATGCTTGACGGTATTGATGATATTGATAAGGCACGTTCTTTAAAAAATAAGGTGCTTTATATGAAACGCAGTGATGCAAAGCTTCCTAAAGGAACCTGGTTTATTCAGGAACTTTTTGACTGTACTGTTTATGATGACAATACAGGCAATGTTTTGGGAACAATATGTGACGTGAGTGAAACAGGTGCCAATGATGTGTGGCATATTAAAACTCCGAAAGGTGAAGTGCTTATTCCTGCAATCAAACAGGTAATTGTTTCGGTTGATGTGGAAGAAGGCATTATCAGAATAAATCCTATAAAAGGGCTATTTGAAGATGAAAATTAACATTATGACTCTTTTTCCTCAGATGTGTGAGTCAGTACTTTCTGAAAGTATTATCGGACGAGCAAGGGAAAAAGGATATGTTGAAATAAATTGTGTTAATATAAGAGATTATACTCTCGATAA
>JAZOWH010000138.1:0-5366 GCA_045659165.1 Candidatus Fimenecus sp.
ATTTTCCAGATAACGTCAACAGGCTTTTCACAGTTACCGATTGATGTTAAACCACTGCTTTCGTTAAGGTATTTGTTAGAAGCACCTTCAAATGTACAGAAAATCAAATCATTAACAATGCAAAGACCTTCTGACATAGGCATCATTTCGTAATTGTCATATTCAGTTATCGCGTGCGCCTTGATTTTTCTGAATAAATTTACTGTATTAGCACTATCCATACTTATAGTTACATCAGCAGTAGGTTCTGCAGAAAGGTCGATATCAGCAACAGTAAGTGTACTTGTTTCACCAAAACCGAATCTAATAGAGTTACCTGCACCTGAACCGTAAGAACGACTGAGGTAAAGCTTACCATCATCAACAACGGCATACTGAACGTCCTTGATATTGTTATCAAGAGCTATGGCATGTGTTGGGTACCCCCTACAGTCGGATATTCCGCTTATAAGATTACCCCACTCTGCTGCAGATGATGAACCCTTAAGCTTATAGCCAAAAACCATAGAGTTGTACTCGTAAGTAGCAGGAGTATCATAATCCTGTGCAGCAATACCTATACCTGCAAGGCTTGCACCCTCGTCAAAGAAGTTACCCATCCAGAGATAGCCCTGGTCATAGCAAACGTAAGCTGTATAAGCAGTATCACCTTCACTTGTAATAGAACCAACCTCATAGAACTCGATTTCGTCAACAAGCTGAACAACTCTGTGTTCACCTACTGCGATACCATCAAGAGCTGAAAGAGGTGCATAAGCAATACTTCTGTCCTTATCACCACAAGAGTAGTAAAGGTTGTGTTCAGAAATAGCAATACCACCACCGTGGTCCATATTTACTGAACCATCCACATTAAGGAATGAAAGCATTGCAACGAAGTCACCATTTTTTGCATCAAGACAGAACACCTTACTGGATTTTGGTGTTTCGTCTTCACCAGCATTATAATATGCAGTAACAAGCATCCAGTCCTTCTGTGGATAATATGTCATACCCTGAATAACATAGTCCTGTGATGCAGGAAGACCTGGAACGACAATACCGGTTGATTCACCCGCACCATTCAAATAGTTAGTTGCATAGTTACTGTAGGCTGTCGCAGAATCAGTAACAACAGATTCCTGTGTGACTGTTTCATTTGTGCCGTCACTTGTTGTAATTGCACCTGCAGCACCAACATCCAACTTCAAATAAGGAAGACAGATGCTAACTGTTCCAACAAGAATTGCCAATGAAAGCAACAACGACATGGCCTTTCTAAATATTTTGTTCTTTTTCATATTCATTACCTCCATTTTTTCAAATGAAAATATCTAACAAATCCAATTTTTGAATTTGCTTAATTCCTTATTTTCGGCCTTTCTCAACCAGATTTTGCACCTGTCTGCAATAAGCCCTCGCCTTTTGGCAAGCGTATTCAGGTACTTTTGAAAAATCCCCTGTTTCTGCAAGAGAAACTGCGGCACAGATATCGCAATTCTTTCGATATTCACAGTCCCTACATTCTCTCGGCATTTTTATTCCCTCACGAGCCTGATTGATATACTCCCAGGCAGTGTTGAAATCCTCAATTTCCACAGACGGCTGTGTCATCATTCCGCAAGGTGTCATTTTACCGTCATAGGTAACCCAGAAGGAGCTTAAGCCTGCTCTGCAGGAAATTCCTTCACATTCATCTGTCAGGAACTCTCTTCTACGTCTCTGCTCACCCTTTTTTCCTGATTTGACAATTTCGGCAAACATTTCCTCAGTAAGGCTTTGCAGCTTGTTTTCAAAATCAAGCCTTGCAGCCTCCTCCGGACTTAGCCTGAATGCCTCACCACTTGCCCTTACAGGCTCAAAAATATAGGTAACAGTCTTCATTCCGATACCCAAGGCTCCTGCATAAGCTCTTGCCTTGCTCAAATCGTCCTTATTAAGAGGTGTTACGGTGTAATTAAACCGAATATTCACACCGTTTTTTTTCAAGCCCTCAACAGCGTATTTAACCTTTTCATACGCGCTCCCGTCTCCGCACAACTTTTCATAAGTACTTTCGGAGCAACCATAGAGAGTTATATTCAACCTCTGTGGAGAATACACTCTGAAAAATTCTATATACTCATCGTCAATCAATGTGGCGTTGGTATTTATACTAACAAGAAAGCCCATTTCACGAAGTTTAAGGTAAATCTCCTTAAAATCACTCCTGACAAGTGGCTCACCGCCCGTCAGCAACAAATTCAGAGTACCTCTTTTTTTACAATCCTCCGCAAGGTTCAACCACCATTCGGTAGGTTTTTCCCAACTTTGCGCCTCCTTATTGCAAATACCCTTATGTATGTAGCACATTTTACAGTCGAGTGTGCATCTTGAGGTCAGTTCAAAGGTTCCTGCAAGAGGAATTTTGCCCAAATCGGCTTTCATAAAAAGCTTATTTATAAATAAATTGTATGCGTTTTCCATAACCAATCACTGCTATTCGTTTTTCAATGCTGATTTCAAAGCCTCAACTGCCCGTTCATCAGGTGTGCAATCAAGATGATAAACACCCACCGAACTGAGAATTCTGTTTATCAGCTCAACACACCTCACAGGCACTCCGGGAGTCTGCATATCTATATATGTATTACCCAGCACCGCCTGTAGGCCACTGATTCCTGTCAGCCTTCTGACTGTATTCTGTTTGCTTTGACCAAGTTCAACTATTGCTTTAAGTGGTAGAGTTTTATTCTCACAAATTCCGCTTGTTCCGCAAAAAGGTACTCCGCAAGCATAAAACCTTCCGTCAATACAGCTGACCCCGGCTTTGTCACCGTTGATTACCGTTGCTCCTGCAAATCTCTGCCAAAGCTCAGCCTGAGTGCTTTTACCGGTTCCGCATGGCGCAGTAAACAATATTGCCTCACCATCAACCTCTATATAAGAAGCGTGCATCAATAGTGACTCGAAAAACAAAAGAGACTCAGCAAGACCGATTGTGCTCCACATATAACGCTCATCCATAAGAGTTTTAAAGCTGCTCTCAGCAAAGGTTATTTTCTTTTTCGAGAAATCATTCAGCGCAGTACTTATAACTGCACCGTCGGCACAGCCCATATATATGCGTTTATAAAGCACATTCTCAGCAATACAGTAATCACCTTGGTCTCTGTTTGACCATTCACCGTTTATCTCAGGTAATTTTTCGGAAATTCTGCACTCTACAGTTATATCTGATTTCGCAGATTCTACAAGGAATTTCTCCCAATTCTCGGAATTTGCAGGAAAGAAAGGAACGTTAATCCTTAATACCCTTCCGCATATAGAATAATTCCGTAACATCGGCTACTCTCCCACTCTCTATATTTGTTTAATTTTAGCACACTTTCATATGTCTGTCAATTGTAAATGCTAACAAGAATTTGCTTGTTAATTTGATTTGCTATTTTCTCAGAAATATGTTAATATTGGTAACAATATCATAATGAAAGGTGATTTTCATGACCAACGAAACCTTTAAAATTAAGTCAGGATATATTTTAAGAGAAATTGAGGGTGAATTTTTGGTAATTCCTTTTGCACCAGAGCTTAATTCAGCAAATATTATAATCCTCAACCCTGTAAGCGGACTCCTTTGGGAAAGGCTTCAGACCGAATGTACCCTCCCACAGCTTGTTAAGGCTGTTACCGAAAATTTTAAAGTTGATGCTGCAACCGCACAAGGTGATATTGAGGAATTTCTGCAAACACTCAAGGAAAATAATATGCTTGAATAACCGTTGCACACAAAACGCAAATATACGCATCCGAAAGTGTGATGTGATACAACAACTTTTGCTATTGTTGATGATATACCAAGCCTGTCGGCTTGGATAAAAAACAACAAATTGTATCAAATAGCGTAGTCAATGCCAAATCAGATACCACTATTGATGTAATTCAGGTCAATAGTGGTATCGTTGTTTTACCGGGAAAATCGTAGCATTTAAGCCATATAAAAGAATTAAGCGTTGCATTTGGGAACATTACTCCCCTTCTGCAACGCTTTTTCATTATGCAATTATTATCTCCCAATCATTCAGATTGCCTTTAAGATATTCTATATTGAATTTGTTGTCTTTAAAACTTACTGTTGCTAAAACATCAGGAAGGCAAAGTGGGAGTGTTATATTTTTATCTATAGGATTTAAGGTTAGTTTTTTATTTGCATAATCAACTGAAAGTCCCAAAGCAGCGTGAAGTGTTGTCCAGCTTGACATTGGTCGTGTGTAATGATGACCACATTCCCAATGGTCCCAGAATGAGCCTAATCTCATCTGATTATTATGAATTGACTGAATTTCAGTATCTGCGATTTCACGAAGTCCAACTGAAAGTACAAGGGCAGAAAAGGCATAGCCGATACCTGTCCAGACTGCACCTGCCTGACAATTCTTATATGTGTGAATTGTGGTTTTTCTGTTATCGTGACAAGCTGCATTGATAAGACCTGCTTCACTGTCAAAATTCTTTTGGAAAATGAATTTCATCACATCACGGATTCTCTCGTCAGAAAGATTTCCCGAAATGCCCATCATTCTCAAAAACCACTCACCGTCAAGTTGGTCACTCATAAGAGATTCGTCAGTTTCTGTTTCATTTCTCCATAGATTATAATACTCACCATTCCAGAGTTTTTCTTCTAATGAAACCTTGCCTTTTTCTAAAATGTCACTCCACTTATCAAGATAAGCTTTGTCACTCATTTTCTCTGCGATAATCATAGCAGATTTAAGGGCTGCCAACCAAAGAATTGAAATGTAAGCAGGTGTGCCCGAAAAATTCCACGAATCATATGTGTTTCGCTTTGTGTCATAGTCTGGATGTCCGTCACCGTCTGTATCTAGTTTTTCGATGGAGTCCATAGCACGTTTCACATTATCCCAGAGTGATGAAAGGTAATCCCTATCACCTGTGAAAAGGTAGTCACGAAGCACCATAAGGACGAACTGCATATTCATATCAACACGGTCAAACCCATTGTCAACATGCTGGAAATCAGGCTTGAAAAGATGATGCACTCTGCCGTCTTTTCGTTGAAATTCTGCACCCATCTTCATTTGTTTTTTCTGTAAATCAGGGAACAAATTGATTAGACCAAAGGATGCGTGATAAGTGATATCTGTGGTATGAAAACCACAATAGCCAAGGCCTTCCCACAAGCCGAATTTTCCATTTTTAAGGTAGCACGAACTTTTAATAAGTTGTGACAAATTCGATGACCAAGCATCAGGATAAACTGATGGCAAATTCGTGTTATATAGTAAATCTGCAAAGCCAACAGCAGTTTTGTAAACACTATCATAGTTATCGCTCAAAAACTTATTAGCATCAAGAGAATTCTTATATAGATTCTCATAGTAATG
>JAZOWH010000139.1:0-4916 GCA_045659165.1 Candidatus Fimenecus sp.
ATCGTAAACATAGAAGCTTTCACTTCTTCTCCATGGGTCACCGATTGTGTCCTTGAAGTTATCAGCCGAACCGGCACCGATATTATAACGATAGATGTTAAGTCCAAGACCTTCTTTGCTATAAAGAAGTTTTGCGATTTCTTCTGCATTTTCACCGTTACCTGCAATCTGTGACCACCAACAAGACGAACAACCAAACCCGTCAAACTCGTCACTCTGGTTTTCAAGATTGATTGTGAGCTTCATATCGTGGTCATAAGACTGTTTAGCATACCAACTCATAATCGTTGTTTCCATAAATGGAAGTACAAATAATAAGATTGATACGATTACGGAAAGTGGCACAATACTTCTTAATTTTATGCTCTTTTTTGCTTCTGTTCTTTTCATAGTTATCTCCTGAAAAAATCGGTGACGAGTTTCCCCGTCACCGTAAAATTTTATACGTTATTCAAAATCGGGTTCTATAAGACCGTAGCCACCGTCGTTTCTTCTGTAAACAACACAAACATTATCAGTTTCTGCATTACGGAACATATAGAACATATGGCCGATAAGATTCATTTGTAAAATTGCTTCTTCAACCGTTTCAGGTTTCAAAACAACTGTCTTTGTTCTTACAACCTCTAAATTTTCTTCCTCGTCAACATCCATAGTAGCAAGGATGTCATCAAAAGAAACATCACGAAGTTTTTTCTCAATTCTAGTTTTATTCTTTCTGATTTGACGAACAAGAGAGTCAACGCACATATCAAGTGCATCTTCTAAATCATCACTACGCTCCTGTGCACGGAAAATCATACTTTTTTTGGAAAGGGTAATTTCACAAATCTTCTGATTTTTCTCAACAGTAGCTGTGATTTTAGCCGTTGCGTCTGGTCCGAAGAATTTTTCAACCTTACGAAGTTTTTCTTCAGCTCTTTCTTTGAAATTTTCTCTTGGTGTACATTTGCGTCCAACAATAGTAATGTTCACAACGACAACTCCTTTACGATAGAATAAGATAAATCAATATATGATTTTATCTATCTTTATAGTAGCACATATGCACATAAATTGTAAAGTAGTTTTGAATATTTTATTCAATTTCGACAAAATTTCTTATTTGATTTAATATTACACATCACAACGGGAATTGTTTTTATAAATAAAGGGCAGTCACACTGCCCTTTAATCATTTATTGTTTTGGACCTCTGCGATAACCGGTATTTCCACCGCGTTTGTCAGACATTTTTTTAAGGTCACTCATTTTATCCTCACTCTGTGCCTTAAACTTTGCCATCATATCCTCAAAGGACATAGGTGCTGAAGACTCCTGAGGAGCACCCTTCCAACCACGGTCGTTGTTTTCGCGTCTTGGTTTTGAAGGTCTTTGTGGCTTTGGTTTTTCCTGCTGTGGAAGAGCCTTTTTAATTGAAAGACTTACCTTACCTTTTTCGTTGATTTCAAGAACTTTAACCTTAACCTTATCGCCTTCTGAAAGATGTTCTGAAATGTCATTAACATATTCATTAGAAACTTCAGAAATATGTACCATACCTGATACACCATTTTCAAGTTTTACGAAAGCCCCGAATTTTGTTAACCCTGTGACTGTTCCGTCATAGACTGAACCGATGTCAATTTGCATAGACTTGCATATCCTCCTAATTACACACCAGGTGTAACGTCATAGAACACCTTTTCACCAGGCATAATAAAGCCCAGTTTTTCACGAGCAATTTGTTCCATATACTCGCTTTTATCTTCACTTTCAACAATTGACTGAAGACGTTCATTCTGCTCAAGTTGTTGCTCATAAGCAGCGTTTTTCTGTTCCAGAACATCCTGACGCTCTTTGATAGAAAGTTGAAGCCCAATAATAGTAATAACAAAATATCCCACAAGTAAAACAAGGCCAAGTGTAAGAATAAAGCTTCTTGTCTGCTTACGTTTAGGTGCTTTTGTATTAGCCATTGGTATCACAATCCTTCCTTTCAAATATCATCATTTACCTGATTTTGCTTTTTAACATTATGATTATACAACAAGTGTTTGTTTACTTTCAAGAGTATTTTTGATTTATTTTTAAGTTTTTTACTCCTTTTTTTACCTTTTTTGAGAAATTCGTCGAAAACGCCTTTCAATCTTTTGAAAATCCAATGAAAAGGGAAAAATAAAACCCTAAAAACCCTTTTGAAGCACTGTTTTATAACCCCTACAAGTTTCTCACCAAGGGTAAAAACAACCACACCTAATGAAAAGTAATAAACAGCAAAACCCACGGCTTCACCAAGCAAAAGATAGAAACGAAACTGCCCTTCGTTGACCGTCATCCAGAAAATAAAGGACATAAAACACAGAAAAATGCAATATAGGCAATCGAAAACAACTATAAAAACTTTCTTTTGAGAAATTGTCAGTCGGATTATTCTGAACAAGTCATAGAAAAAGCCCATTATAAAGCCTAATCCCAAAGACAGGAGAAAGCTTTTAGTCTGTGTGGCAAGACTTAACCCATACAGATAATCAGTCATCTGAGCACCTTCGCAAAGAATCCTTTTGCTTGTGGTCGCACATCTGTATATGTCAGTGACGATATTTCACCCTCAACAAGCAATTCACTCTGTTCAAGGTTTAATCGTGTCATATGCAAATTCCAACCACGAATTGTCAATTCACCTAAATCAGTTATGGCAATAATCGTCTGTTCGTCAAAGGAATCAATATCCGTCACACCTGAAACCGATAATTTTTTTCTGTCCTCCATAATAATGCTGTGTGGTAACTTTACCATCTTTTTGTCGTCTGTCATAAGAAAACCTCCCTTTACATAATAAATATGCAAACGAGAGGAAATAAATTCTGTATTATGAATAAAAAAAGACGGAGTCCGAAGACTCCGTCAAAACATTTAAGTTTTAATTATGCCTGTGCGTCTGTGTTAGGGATTGTTGGAGCTGTAGCTGAACCAAGAGCAGGGATAACTGCCTTGTTTACAACGTCGCCACAATTCTTACACTTCTGAACTTTTTCACCAGCTGTTGTAGCTGTAGCAGGCTTAACTGTTTCCCACTTGTCAGCAGCTACGCACTTGCCTGTTGCTGGGATAGCTTCTTCAACGATGTCGCCACAAACTTTACAGCTCTTCTGTGCAACACCTGCTTTTTTACATGTAGCAGCTGTAACTTCCTTAACTGCGCTGTAGTCATGTGCACATTCTGTAGAAGCAGCAGCTACTTTGAAGTCAACTGCGTTTGCTGTAACTTCTACTGCAGCATAGTCCTTGTCACAAGCTTCGTCAACAACAACTGATACTTTAGCGTCGCCAGCCTTGAGAGCCTGAAGTTCAACTGTGAACAATGTGCCAGCTTTTTCGATTGTAGCATCTGTAGCAACAGTGTATCTTGCTTTACCAGCAGCGAAATCACCGTTAACAACTGCGCCTGAAACTGCGTCAGAAGCTGCTGTCATGTTTGTTACTTTGAATGCTGCAGCATCGTAAACGAGGTCAGCTGTAAGAACGCCAAGACCTGAATTTGCTGAAACAGCTACTGTAACTGTAACTTTGTCGCCAACCTTAACGTCTGTCTTGCTTGCTGATACAGTAAGGCTTGCACTAGCAGCAGAAACTACGAATGAGAACATGCTGAAAACTACAAGAACTGCTAAAAGAACGCTTGCAAATTTTTTCATTTTGAATTACCTTCCTTTTTAGGGCAAAGCCCAAAATATTTTTTTGTTGCAAAAGCAACTGCAATTATGTGCATAGTTGCACAAATTGTTAGTTTGATTATATCACAGTGTATGATGTATGTCAATAAATTATTTCTTCAATTTTTTGACCCTTTTGTATCAAAATCAGCCGGCACAAGAAGTTACAAACCGCCTATTATCAGGGTTTTGACCCTACGATTGCCAAATTCACAAAAAGATGTTTACAAAAATTTTACAATATATTTACTTATATTTTTTCATACAAAGTTTAAGGACAAAACTTGCGTTTCTCTGCATTTCATAAAGAGTGATTCCGTCTTTTTTGCCATAAGTTTTAAGAAGTGTACCGTCAGGCTTGCCATTTGTCACTCTGTCACCACCCGGCATAAGAACATTGACACCTGCTCTTACTCTGTATGCCTGGTCACGCATTTTAGGGAATTCAGGGCTCTTTGAAGGACGCATCCACCAGTCAGTCATAACAACTCCATCGAATCCCCATTCTTCACGAAGAACTCTTTCGCAAAGTTCATAGTTATAGTGTCCCCATACTCCATTAATCTTGTTATATGAAGTCATAATTGTGTTTGGCTTTGCTGTTTTTACACAGATTTCAAAACCTTTGAGGTAAATCTCACGTAATGCTCTTTCTGAAACTCGCGAATCATTCTTTGTACGGTTTACTTCCTGATTGTTACAAGCATAGTGTTTAGGGCAAGCACTACCACCACAAGTCTGGATACCCTTTACTGCAGCAGCACCCATAAGACCTGTTACAACAGGGTCTTCTGAATAATATTCAAAGTTTCGACCACAAAGATGGCTACGGTGAATATTCATACCAGGTGCTAAAAGGATATCACTGCCTTTTGCCTTTAATTCTTCACTGATTTTTGCATAAACCTTTTCCACAAGCTCTGTATTGAATGTACTTGCAAGTGCAGTACCATTAGGAATAAGTGAGCAATATGCAAGAAGTCGGATTCCTGAAGGTCCGTCAGTTGTAATCATTGGTGGAATACCCTTGTCACGAAGACTTTCGAGAATACCACCCATTGCCCCTGCGTTACCCTTTGCGCCCAAAGGAGAATCCATTTTATAGTCACCACGAGAAATTGCCTCTAATTCATCAAGGCTTAACTGTGCAACGAAATCTTCCATTGAAACCTTTCCTGCTTCAACGTCAGAAAGTTTATATCCCTTGTCACCTGTAATAGCA
>JAZOWH010000140.1:0-4056 GCA_045659165.1 Candidatus Fimenecus sp.
CGAAGACACAGGTCTTACAGAAGGTAAGAAGTGTACAGTATGTGGCGTAGATACAGTAGCTCAGGAAACAGTTGATGCTCTTGGCCACGATATGCAGGAAACAGCAGCAGCGGTAGCACCTACATGTACAGAAACTGGTAAGACAGCAGTTTACGCTTGTGCTAATGATTGTGGTAAGACAGAAGGCGGCGCAGAAGTTGACGCTCTCGGTCACGATATGGTAGCTGGTGAAGCAGTAGCTCCAACATGTACAAAAGATGGTTACACACCATATACATGTGCTAATGGTTGTGGTACAACAGAAAACAAAGATGTTGTAGCAGCTGAAGGTCACAAGTATGATAAAGAAGTAACAGTTAAGGAAGCAACATGTACAGAAGGCGGCAAAAAGAAGACTGTATGTTCAGTATGTGATGCAAGTAAACCTGGTAGCTTGACTGATACTGAGGCTCTTGGTCATAACTATGTAGAAGATTATTTCAGAGCTCCAACATGTACATCAGTAGGTAAATTAAGAAATAAGTGTACTGTTTGTGGTGACAAGGTTGAAGAAGAAATTCCTGCAACAGGTCACAAAGCAGTAGTTACTGTTCCAGGAACACCTGCAACATGTACATCAACTGGTATGTCAGATGGTGAAAAGTGTACAGAGTGTAACTCTATGGTAGTTCCTCAGACAACACTTCCAAAGGCTCCTCATGGCAAGGACAATAAGGTTGTAGTTGAACCAACATACTCAACAGAGGGTTATACAGAATATACATGTAACGAATGTGGAACAACATACCAAGAAGATATCGTTCCTCCAATCGAAGTTGAATTTACATTTGCAATTGCAGAACCAAGTGCAACAACACTCAGAGCAAGAGATACAATCGTTCTTCATCCTGAATTTACAGGCGAACTTGCTGAAGGTACAACAATTGTTTGGACAGCTGACAACGAAAACTTCGAAATTGTTGAAGTATATGAAGACGGTTCAGTTAAGGTTGAAGCAAAGAAAGTTGTTAGAGGTACAGATGGCATTACAACATTCACTGCAACAGTAGTTGATGCAGACGGAAACGAAATTACATCTGATACAGTTGAATTAACAGCAAATGCTAAGTTCTTCCAGAGAATTGCTGGTTTCTTCAGAGTACTCTTCAAGAAGACAATCAACTACGCAGAATAATTAAAACACAAACAAATAAACAACGGGGAAGAGATTACTCTTCCCTGTTTTTTCTTGTAAAAAAATTCCAAAACATCACAGATTTGCCTTATACATTCTTGACACACTATTCATTTTTGTGTACAATAATATAGATAGTATGGGGAAATAGTATCCCTGTGCGATGTCAACTTAATTTCTTTACATATTTTTATATATATCGAAATTAAATATTAATTATTGGGAGGGGCAAACCTATGATTACTGTAGGTGTGGCTGTCGTTATTGCCGTTGTCTCTGCTGTTGTATTTGGAGCATTAGGTTTTGTAATCGGCGGTGTTTACCGCAAAAAGGTTGCTGAGGCTAAAATTGGCTCCGCAAACGAAGAAGCATTAAGAATCGTTAATCAGGCAGTTCAGACTGCTGAAAGTAAGAAAAAAGAAGCTATTCTTGAGGCTAAAGACGAAATACACAAGTTAAGAAACGAAGTTGATAAGGAGCTTCGTGAAAGACGCGCAGAGGTTCAAAGACAAGAACGCAGAATCGTACAAAAAGAAGAAAATCTTGACAAGAAGACAGAAAATCTTGAAAAGAAAGAAGAAGTACTTGCTGAGAAAATCAAGGCTGCTGATACAAAAATTGAGGAAGTTGAAATGCTTAAACGCAGTCAGCTTGAAATGCTTGAAAAAATCAGTGGTTACAGCAAGGAACAGGCAAAAGCATTACTTATGCAGGAACTTGATGAGTCACTTACTCATGAAAAGGCACTCAAAATCCTTGATTTTGAACAGAAAACTCGTGATGAAAGTGATAATCTTGCACGTGAAATTATTTCAGGTGCAATTCAGCGTTGTGCAGCAGACCATGCTGCTGAAGCAACAGTTTCTGTTGTAGCACTTCCAAATGATGAAATGAAGGGTAGAATTATCGGCCGAGAAGGTCGTAATATCAGAACTCTTGAAACAATTACAGGTGTTGACCTTATTATTGACGACACACCTGAAGCAATTACAGTTTCAAGCTTTGACCCTGTTCGTCGTGAAGTAGCAAGACTCACACTTGAAAAACTTATTCAGGACGGCAGAGTTCATCCTGCTCGTATTGAAGAAATGTATGAAAAATCAAAGCGTGAGGTTGAACAGACAATTAAACAGACTGGTGAAAGAGCAGTTGTTGATGCAGGTGTTAATGGTGTTCACCCTGAACTTGTTAAACTTCTTGGTAAACTCAAGTATCGTACAAGTTTCGGTCAGAATGTTCTTAACCATTCTCTTGAAGTTTCATACATAGCAGGTCTTATGGCACAGGAACTTGGTGCTGATGTTAAACAGGCTAAGCGTGCTGGTCTTCTTCACGATATTGGTAAAGCACTTGACCGTGAATTTGAAGGCACACATATTGAACTTGGTGTTGAAGCTGCAAAGAAATACAAGGAAAATGACAAGGTTGTTCATGCTATTCAGGCTCACCACGGTGAAATTGAAGCAAAAACAATTGTTGCTGTTCTTGTTCAGGCAGCAGATGCAATTTCTGCAGCTCGTCCTGGCGCTCGTCGCGAAAATGTTCAGAATTACATCAAGCGTCTTGAAAAGCTTGAAGAAATCGCAACATCATTTGATGGTGTTGAAAAATCATTTGCAATTCAGGCAGGTCGTGAAATCAGAATTATGGTTAATCCAGACCAGGTATCTGATGAAAAGATGGTTATCATTGCACGTGATATTGCAAAGAAGATTGAGGATGAACTTGAATATCCAGGTCAAATCAAGGTTAATATTGTACGTGAAAATCGAGTTATTGACTTTGCAAAGTAAAAAATGAAAATGTAATGCCCCGATGTCATAAACGGCTTCGGGGCAAAATAAATTAAATCCATATATAGAAACGGTGTGCTTATGTCACGCAAAATTAAAATTCTTTGTGTAGGAGATGTTGTAAGTCAGTCAGGTTGTGACTTCCTACGCAAAAAGCTACATGAAATAAAAAAAGAACACGAAATTGACGTTTGTATTGTCAATGGCGAAAATTCTGCTGTAGGTAATGGTATGTTGCCTAATTCTTGTGAGCATATTTTCACAAGTGGTGCAGATATGATTACAGGTGGTAATCATTCATTGAAAAGACGAGAGATTTTTGAGTATCTCGATAGAAATGAAAATGTGTTGCGACCTGCCAACTATGGTGACGGAGTCTGGGGAAATGGCTACGGAATAATTGATAAAGGCGCATACAAAATAGGTGTTATAAACCTTTTGGGCAGAGTTTGGCTTGAAGGTCATTCGGATCCTTTTGAGGTTGCTGAAAAAATTATTAATGAATTGAAAAAAGAAACAAATATTATTCTTGTTGATTTTCACGCAGAAGCAACGGCAGAGAAAAAAGCATTTGGTTATTGCTTTGATGGTATGGTTTCTGCTGTTTTTGGTACACATACCCATGTGCAGACATCTGATGCACAAATTTTATCAGGTGGTACGGGTTATATTACAGATTTAGGCATGACAGGTCCGGAAGAATCTGTTTTAGGCGTGAAAAAAGAGATAATTATAGATAAATTCAGAAAAGGCTTTTCAAGTATGTTTGAAACTGCCGATACTCCCGGATTTTTACAGGGATGCATTTTTACTATTGATAAGGATAGCGGAAAAACCGTTGAAATAAGTGCTGTTACAGTGAGGTGAAACAAATGAAAATTATAAAAAGAACAATAGCATTACTGTTATGCTTTTGTTTGATTTTCCTTTGTTGTGCCTGTGGTGGAAAAAATGACACTTCCAATGAAAATGCTGAAGAGACAAGTAATAATACAGAGGTTGTGGAAGAGCCAGGTAAAACTAGTGACGGAAAAATCGTTTTGCCTTATAACGAAGAAGATGGACAAGTCGGAGGCCAAGCGGTCTTAG
>JAZOWH010000141.1:0-4386 GCA_045659165.1 Candidatus Fimenecus sp.
TGGCAGACAGGTTCAGGTACACAGTCAAACATGAACTCTAACGAAGTAATCGCAAACAGAGGTAACCAGATTCTCGGTAAAACATTACTTCATCCAAACGATGACGTTAATATGTGCCAGTCTTCAAATGACACATTCCCAACTGCTATGCATATTGCAGCTGTACTTGCGTTGGAAGAAAAGCTTCTTCCTGCAGTTCAGGAATTAATTGAAACATTCAAGAGACTTGAAGCAGAAAACGAAGGAATTGTTAAGAGTGGTAGAACTCACTTACAGGATGCAACTCCTATTACATTCAGTCAGGAAATCAGCGGTTGGCGTTCAAGCCTTGAAAAAGATGTTGAATTAATCAATCGTTCAATTGCACCACTTTATGAACTTGCTCTTGGTGGTACTGCAGTTGGTACAGGTCTTAACGCTCCTAAAGGCTTTGATACAGGCGTTGCTGAAGAAGTTTCAAAAATTACCGGTAAAGAATTTATTACCGCTAGTAACAAGTTCCACGCTTTAACATCGAAGGACGAACTTGTATTCGCTCACGGCGCTATTAAAGCACTTGCTTGCGATATGATGAAGATTGCAAACGACGTTCGTTGGCTTGCATCTGGTCCTCGTGACGGTCTTGGCGAAATCTTTATCCCTGAAAATGAGCCTGGTTCATCAATTATGCCTGGTAAAGTTAACCCAACACAGTGTGAAGCAGTAACAATGGTTGCTGTTCAGGTAATGGGTAACGATGTTGCGGTTAGTATGGCTGCATCACAGGGTAACTTTGAATTGAACGTATTCATGCCTGTATGTATCTACAACTTCTTACAGTCAGCAAGACTTCTTGCAGAAGCAATCGTATCATTCAACAAGAATTGTGCTGTTGGTATCAAAGCAAACAAAGAAAAGATGCATCACAATCTTCACAACTCTTTGATGCTTGTAACTGCACTTAACCCATATATCGGTTATGAAAATGCAGCAAAGACAGCAAAGAAAGCATTTAAAGACAATATTTCACTTAAGGAAGCTTGTGTTGAACTCGGTTTCTTAACAGCTGAAAGATTTGACGAAGTATTCCATCCTGAAGAAATGGTATAAACCGGAGGTAAACCTATGAAAGTTAGTTATTTCCCCGGATGCACTCTTAAAAACAAGGCAAAAGAACTTGATGTTTATTCAGTTAAGTCTGCCGAAGTTCTGGGTATAACTTTAGAAGAAATTGAAAATTGGCAGTGCTGCGGTGGCGTGTTTACAACTGCAAGAGATGAAGTTGCTACAAAGCTTTCATCTGTTCGTGCACTTAAATATGCTCTTGATAAGGAGCAGCCACTTGTTACAGTTTGCTCAGCTTGTCACAATGTAATCAAGCAGACAAACTATGCTATGCAGAATGACAAGGAATTTGCTGATAAAGTTAACAGATATATGGCTGACGGCCAGTATAATGGTGAAACAGAAGTTTATAACTACCTTGAAATGCTTCGTGATATGGTAGGCTTTGATGCAGTAAAAGAAAAAGTGGTTAACCCACTTAAAGGTAAAAAGATTGCTGCATATTATGGATGCCTTCTCTTAAGACCTAATAGTGTTATGAGAATGGATGACCCTGAAAATCCTACAATCATGGAAGATTTAATTAAAGCAATGGGTGCTGACCCGGTAGTATATGCAAAGCGTAATGAATGCTGTGGCGGTTACATTTCGATTGAAAGCCCTGAATCAGCAAAGAGAAACAGTAATGCTATCATCGAAAATGCGAAAGCAGCAGGTGCTGAAATGATTATTACTGCTTGTCCGCTTTGTAAATATAATCTTGTTAAAAATGGCGCAGATATTCCTGTAATTTATTTCACAGAGCTTCTTGCAGAAGCACTTGGCGTAAAGGAGGATACAAATGAATAATAAAAAGTATCTTCAGGAAGAAATTATCCGCAGAAGTGGTGTTAATCCAAGCAAATGTATGCGTTGTGGTAAGTGTTCTGCAACTTGTCCTGCATACGACGAAATGGAATATCATCCACATCAGTTCGTAAACATGGTTGAAAGCGGTGACATTGAACCATTACTTAATTCAGAGTCACTTTACAAATGCTTATCATGTTTTGCATGTATCGACAGATGTCCAAGAGGCGTTGAGCCTGCTAAGTTGGTTGAAGCAGTAAGATTGTCAGCTGTAAGAAAACAGGGTGAAAACCGTATGACTGCTGATGATGTTCCTCCAGTTATTGATGAGGATGTTCCACCACAGTTGCTCGTAAGCGCTTTCAGAAAATATACTAAGTAAGGAGGAAAAGACAAATGCAAAGAGTTGGTGTTTTTGTATGTTGGTGTGGTAGTAATATTGCTGGTACAGTTGATGTTGAAGCAGTATCAGAAGCCTTGAAAAGCGAACCTGGTGTAGTCTTTTCCACTAACTATCAATATATGTGCTCACAGGCTGGTCAGGATATGATTAAAGAAGCTGTAAAAGAGCACAATCTTACAGGTATTGTTGTTTGTTCTTGTTCACCAAGAATGCACGAAGCAACATTCCGTAAAACTGCGGCTGCTGCAGGACTTAACCCATATATGGTTGAAATCGCAAACATTCGTGAACAGTGTTCATGGGTACATAAGGATATGCTTACAGGTACAGATAAGGCAATTATCCTTGGTAAAGCAGCAATCGCAAAGGTAAATCTTAATACTCCACTCACTCCTGGTGAATCTCCTGTAACAAAGAGAGCATTGGTTATCGGTGGTGGTATTGCAGGTATCCAGACTGCTCTTGATATCGCTGATGCAGGTTTCCCTGTTGATATCGTAGAAAAGAAGCCTACAATCGGTGGTAAGATGGCACAGCTTGACAAGACTTTCCCAACACTTGACTGTGCTGCTTGTATTCTTACTCCAAAAATGGTTGATGTGGCACAGAATGAAAAAATCCGCATCTTCTCATATAGTGAGGTTTCAGAAATCAAGGGCTTCGTTGGTAACTTTGATGTAACAATCAAAAAGAATGCTCGTTTCGTTAAGGAAGATGTTTGTACAGGTTGTGGTGCTTGTGTTGATAAGTGTCCAATGAAGAAAATTCCTAACGAATTCAACCTTGGAATGGATAATCGTAAGGCTATCTATATTCCATTTGCACAGGCTGTGCCAAAGGTTGCAACAATCGACCCTAATGCTTGTAATATGCTTAAAAACGGCAAATGTGGTCTTTGTGCAAAGGTTTGTACTGCAGGTGCTATTGACTATACACAGAAAGATGAATTCATCGAAGAAAAGTATGGTGCAATCGTAGTTGCAACAGGCTTTAATCCAATCAGTATGGATAAATTTGATGAGTTTGCATATAACCAGTCAAAGGATGTTATCACATCTCTTGAATTTGAGCGTCTTACAAATGCTGCAGGTCCTACTGCAGGTAAACTTTTAAGACCATCTGACGGAAAACATCCTCATACAATCGTATTTGTTCAGTGTGTTGGCTCACGTTGTGAAGCTTGTGCTGAAAAGGGTAAAGAGTATTGCTCAAAAATCTGTTGTATGTACACAGCAAAACATGCAATGCTTGTTAGAGATAAATATCCTGATACAGATGTTTATGTATTCTATATTGACGTAAGAACTCCAGGTAAGAACTTTGACGAATTCTATCGTCGTGCAGTTGAAGAATACGGAGTTAAATATATCAAGGGTATGGTTGGTAAGGTTACACCAGAAGGTGATGTGCTTAAAGTTCAGGCATCAGACCTTATCGCAAACAAACAGCTTCATATTGATGCTGACTTGGTTGTTCTTGCAGCTGCAATTGAGCCTGATAAGTCTGCTCGTCCACTTGCAACAATGCTTACTGCAAGTATGGATACAAACGACTTCTTTACAGAAGCTCATCCAAAACTTCGTCCTGTTGAAAGCCCAACAGCAGGTGTGTTCCTTTCAGGTGCTTGTCAGGGACCTAAGGATATTCCTGAAACAGTTTCTCAGGCAGGTGCAGCAGCAACAAAGGTTATCGGACTTCTTGCAAAGGATAAGTTGACAGGTAACCCATGTGTTGCTCATTCAAATGAACTTATGTGTAACGGTTGTTCATCTTGTGAAAGAGTTTGTCCTTACGGTGCTATTACTTATAGTGATAAAGAATTCCGTATGCCAGACAGAACAACAAAGATTAGAAGAGTTGCATCAGTTAACCCAGCAGTTTGTCAGGGTTGTGGTGCTTGTACAGTAGCATGTCCATCAGGTGCTATGGACCTTAACGGATTTGCTAACTCACAGATTATGGCGGAGGTTGACGCAATATGCAAGTAAATGAATATAAACCATTAATCGTTGCATTTTGTTGCAACTGGTGTTCTTATGCGGGTGCTGACCTTGCAGGTAACAACCGTCTTAACTATCCGGCAGAGGTAA
>JAZOWH010000142.1:0-2969 GCA_045659165.1 Candidatus Fimenecus sp.
AACAATCAAAGGCATTAAAAGGAATGCTTTTGCTGAACCTGATGCAATAAAGAAATTAAGTCCAAGAACAATTAAATAAATGAAAAGAATTACTACACCCTGTGGCAAAGCACCTGCAATTTTCACTGCTGCATAAAGACAAGAGTCAAGAATTTTGCCCTCAACAAGAGTATATTTGATTGAACTTGCCATTAAAATCATTAACATTGCAGGAAGAACAGTCACAACTCCGTAACCGAAATTTTTGAAAAGGTCCTTACCTTTCATTCCTGAAATAACAACAGATGAAAGACCTGCGATAAGGAACATAACAGCAACGATAATCATTGTATAGTCCTGTAAGAATGTTAAGAAAACCGAACTGAGAACAACAACGATACCAATACCAAGAATTGCGGCAAAAGTCCACAATGCCTTATCCATCTTCTTGTCATCAACAAAGTCGTCGTGAACTTCAATCTGTTCAATAGGCTTTGCGATTTTAAGAGCATGATGCTTCACAAAGAAATGAAGAACACCATAAAGAATCACAAAGGAAACAAGACGAAGCCAGATTCCGGAGAACATTGGAAGTCCTGCAAGTTCCTGTGCAACACCAACAGTAAATGGATTACATACACCTGATGCGAAACCACAACCAACTGCAAGAAGGCTCATTCCAAGACCTGTAAGTTCGTCCCAACCAAGTGCCACCGAGAGTCCAACAACAATAGGAACTAATGGAACACACTCTTCAAAAGAGCCGATAAATGCACCCATTGACATAAAGAAAAGCATAACCAGTGACATAAGGTTATATCTGTTCTCTCCAAACTTATGAACAATCTTTTTAAGCATATATTCCATAAGTCCGCTTTTATCAAGAGCTGTGAAAACACCACCGATTACAAGCAAGAAAATGATAACGGCAATAATTGCACCGCCACCATCTGCGCCAAGCACAAGAAGTGGTGACAAAAGCCATTTCCCGAATGACAGACCACCGTCAACAAACTGATAACTACCTGATACAATGGATTCAACTCCGTTGGCATCAACAACTCTTGTGTATTCACCACTTGGAACAATAAATGTTGCGAGATATGTAAGGCACATCAGTAAAAATATGATAACAATTGCACCTATAAAGGATTTGGCACTGATTCCAAGTCCCTTTTTTTCGGTATTTGCCATATGATTATACCTCTTTAATTACATATTTATAGAAATCAACTGCAGGAGCAAGAGTATCAATATCAACATTTTCGTCAATACCATGAACACTACCTAACTGCTGATTATCAATCTTGAAAGGAACAAAACGAACACAGTTTTTGCAAACACGATTGAAGTATCTGCTGTCTGTTGCACCATTCATAATATATGGCACAGCCTTGTATTCAGGGAAAACAGATTCAACTGCTTTTTCGATAAACTTGAACTGTTCACCATTGAAATCTGTGATTCCTGACTCAATACCGTCATCTGTGATTACAGTTTCAATATCATATTTCTTTGCAAGTGCAGTAATTGCATCCACACTTGATTTTTTACCCTGATGATGTGAAAATCTCATATTACCCACAACCCATGCTTCCTGTGGGATAACATTTGTACCGTCAGAGCCCTTACTCATTGTGAAAGCAAGAGTAGTACGAAGAAGTGCAGCGCCCTGTGCTGAAATCATAGGCATAATCTTCACAAGTGCAGGTTTGAATGCGTTAACATTGCTACAAGCAGTTTTCATAATACCTGACATTGTAGGAGCAAAACGAGAAAGCATTTCTTTAACTGTTGGAGATAATTCCACATCAAAGCAATTTGCTTTTTCAGCCTCACAGATAAACTTTGCAAGACGAACAAGTGGAGTGTTCTTGCCAGGTGCAGATGAATGGCCACCATTTGATTTTGCGATGAATTTAAGGTCCATATAACCCTTTTCACCAACACCAATCATTGCGAATGTGCCTTTTGCACCACCGATTGGGTCATACATAATCATACCACCCTCATCAAGTACAAGGTGGAAGTCCATATTTCTTTTTTCGAGCTCACGAGAGATTGCGTCGCCACCCTCGCCACCTGTTTCTTCAGTACAGGTTGTTACAAAATATGTATCACGCTTTGGAGTAAAGCCGTCTTTGATAAGCTCTTCAGCAGCCTGAAGCATCATTGAAAGGCCACCCTTTGTATCAAGAGTACCTCTGCCCCATACTCTGCCCTCTGCGATTTCACCTGAAAAAGCAGGATATTTCCATTCACCACTTGCTTCAACAACGTCGTGGTGATTCATAAGCATAACAGGTTTTAATGATGAATCTGTACCCTTCCATTTAAGTAAAAGGCTACCGTCAAATTCTTCACATTCAACTGTGTTGAAAAAATTAGGGAAAGTTTCACGAAGCACCTTGTGGAATTCAAGGAATTTTGTAATATCCTTATTTTCTCTTGATGAAATTGTTTCAACCTTAATAAGCTTTGAAAGAATTTCAGCATACTGCATTGCACGATTTTCGCTCATTTTTACATCTCCTAAAAAAACATATATTTCAGTATACCATATATTGTAAATAAAATAAAGAGTTTTTATTGAAATTGAAAAGACATAATTCCATTGTTGATTTTTTCTTATGAAAGTGGTAAAATATAGTTCTGTAATGATTTTTACGAAAGGATGATTGCAAATGAAATTATCAATAAAAATCACATCATTTGTTATGGCATTAGTTCTTCTTTTCACAATGACAATGCCTGTTTTTGCAGCATCAGAAAACCAGATGAAATCTGTTGCTCAATATGCAGAAATGCTTGAAGATGAAGGATACACTTCTATCACAACTGCAGAATTTGTTGAAAAAATCAAGGCTTGTTCAGGATTTTTCCGTCTTATGACAGGTGGAAGATTCCCAAGTGAAGAAAAGCTTGATATTACTTTTGACAAATTCCTTACTGAAGCAAATCTTTATGTTGTAAAAAACTGTGGCATTGAT
>JAZOWH010000143.1:0-4313 GCA_045659165.1 Candidatus Fimenecus sp.
AGTAAGGGCATACTGAATAGGGATTTTCATATCAGGAAGTCCCATCTGTGCTATTACTGCATTATCATCATACTCTACAGCAGAATGAATTATACTTTCTCTGTGTACGATTATCTCGATTTTTGAAGGGTGGACATCAAAAAGCCACACTGCCTCAATAAGTTCAAGTCCTTTATTCATCATTGTAGCAGAGTCAATGGTTATTTTTTGTCCCATACTCCAGTTTGGATGCTTAAGTGCATCTGCTACAGTTACTTTTTCTAATTCTTCTCGAGTCTTGCCGAAGAAAGGTCCACCAGAAGCAGTAAGAATAATTCTCTTTAATGCTTTGTTTGATGGTTGTCCTTGTAAGCATTGGAAAATTGCAGAGTGTTCAGAGTCCACAGGAAGAATATCTACACCCTTTTCCTTTGCCTTTGTTGTTACGAGAAGACCACCCGCCACAAGAGTTTCCTTGTTTGCAAGTGCTATTTTTTTATTTGCATCAATCGCTGTAAGAGTTGGCTTTAAGCCTGCCATACCAACAACCGAATTAATTACAGTATCTGCTTCGTCAATTCCTGCACATTCACAGACACCCTGGATTCCTGAAAGGACTTTTGTGTCTGTATCTGCAACACGATTTTTAAGCTCTTTTGCAGCATTTTCATCCACCAATGCAGCAACTTTTGGCTTGAATTCACGAATTTGTTCTTCAATTAAATCTACGTTAGAATATGCCGAAAGCGCGGACACAGAGTAACCGCACTTTCTTGCTGTTTCAAGGCTTTGTGTACCGATTGAACCGGTAGAGCCTAAAATACTTAAATTTTTAGTCATTTTATATTGACACCTCAAAGATGTTAAATACTGCATAGAAAGCAGCAGAAACAAACATAATACTGTCGAAACGGTCCATAATTCCACCGTGTCCAGGAATAAGGTTACCAAAGTCCTTTATTCCGTAATTGCGCTTGATGAGTGACGCTGTAAGGTCACCACACATACCAACAACAGATGTTATAACGGAAGCCACAACTATCGGTAAATAATTATGAACAGGATTTTCAAAAATAAAGTTGTTATAAACTGCATACAACACTACATTTGCAAGCACACAGCCTAACACGCCACCGATTGCACCCTCAACTGTCTTTTTAGGACTGATTGACGGACAAAGCTTATGTTTTCCAAGAAGAGTGCCTGTAAAATATGCAAACGTATCTGTCATACAAGCTGAGAAAAGAATAAATAAAATCAAGAAGATTCCATGAGCATTTGTATATCCCTTGTCAGGATAATACTCTGCAATATCTCTGAAATACATAAGTCTTGTGAATGAAAACGGCACCAAAAGCGACGACACCACCACAAAAGAAATGTGTGAAAACTTTGTTTCTTCGTGATTGTGAAGCATTAAGAAACAGAGCACAAGAACATAAATTGTTATAAGATATTCTGTTTTAAGATTAAGAACTTCTAATTCTTTAAGATAATGTCCGTATTCATAATACACTGGGAACAATGCAGAAACTGCAACGCTTAATATCATTACAGGTTTGTTTTTAAGTCCTGATGAACGATTGAGTTCGTATGTTGCCATAAAACATAAAAACATTGCAAAGGCAAGGAAAAACCAAGTATGCATAAACACAAGAGCAGAAATTCCGATTGCAGTCCACAAAAGACCAAATATTATTCTTTTTGCCATAAAATTCCTCTTTTCGTTTTAACTACGCTCAAACTCCACCGAAACGTCTGTTACGTTTTTCAAATTCCCTCAATGCCTCACAGAGATTTTCCTCTGTAAAATCAGGCCACAAAACATTTGAAAACCAGAACTCTGCATCCGCTGACTGCCATGTAAGGAAGTTTGACAATCTGTATTCACCGCTTGGTCTGATAATCAAATCCGGGTCAGGAATATCCTTTGTATAAAGGCTACCTGAAATCATTTCTTCAGTAATATCCTCAGGTGAAATCTCACCATTCTTCACTTTCTGGGCGATTTCTTTTACACCCTCTGTGATTTCGTGACGACCACCATAATTGACAGCAAGATTCAAAACAACCTTGGTTTCATACTGACTCTCATTTTCAATATGCTCCATAAGTGCCTGAATATCCTCAGGAATTCCCTTACGGTCACCGATAAAACGAAGACTGATTCCCTTTTCACGATTTTCTTCTTTTCTTTCTTCTGCCTCGTTAAGATATTCCCTGAACAACTGCATAATTGCGTCAACCTCTTCCTGTGGACGCTTCCAGTTTTCAGTTGAAAAAGCATAGAAAGTAAGGCACTTCACACCAACCTCAGCGGCAAACTCACCGATTTTGCGGAATGTTTTTGCACCTTCAATATGACCTTTATATCTTGGTAAATTTCTTTGTTTTGCCCATCTGCCATTACCATCCATAATGATGCCGATATGCTTTGGCAAAACAGAAAACTCAGGTATATTCTTTTCCATCATATTCTTAAAATAAGCAAATCAGGGCGGAATTATCCGCCCGCAATTTGATTATATCTCCATAATCTCTTTTTCTTTTTTGTCTGCAATTACATCAATTTCTTTTATGAAATCATCAGTAATTTTCTGAATCTTTGTTTCAGCATTTTTCTGGTCGTCTTCTGTGATTTCACTATTTTTCTTCATTGCCTTGATTTTATCAATAGCATCACGACGAATTGAACGGATAGCAACCTTTGAATCCTCAGCAGTTTTGCTTACATCCTTGCAAAGTATCTTTCTGCGTTCTTCTGTAAGTGGTGGGAATGTAAGACGAATTACTTTACCATCATTCATTGGAGTAATACCAAGGTCAGAAGCCTGAATTGCTTTTGAAATAGGATTGATTGTGCTTACGTCCCATGGCTGAATTACAAGAATTCTACCTTCACTTACTGAAACAGCAGCCATCTGCTGGATTGGTGTTGGAACTCCGTAATAGTCAACCTGGATTTTATCAAGAACTGCAGGAGTAGCACGACCTGCTCTCATACCTGCGAAGTCTTTTTCAAGAACAGAAACTGTCTTGTTCATTTTTTCTTTCATTGCGTCAAATACTGTATTCATAAATCATTCTCCTTTTTATAAATTTGATATATTATTTTTCGTCAACAACAAGTGTACCTACAACTTCACCCTTAACTGCCTTAACCATATTTTCAGGCTGCTGAAGGTTGAAAACAAGAAGTGGAATTTTATTATCTCTGCAAAGTGATGCTGCAGTACTGTCCATAACAGCAAGTCCCTTGCTTAAGATATCCTGATGAGTAATAACATCATACTTAATTGCATCCTCAAAACGATTTGGGTCTTTATCATAAACACCATCAACGTTTGTTGCCTTGAAGATAATATCAGCATCAATTTCTGCTGCACGAAGAGCTGCTGCAGTATCAGTTGAGAAGAATGGGTTACCTGTTCCACAACCGAAGATAACAACTCTGCCCTTTTCAAGGTGACGCTTTGCACGATGGCTGATATATGGTTCAGCAATTTTATTCATTTCAATAGCTGTCTGAACTCTTACAATAACGCCAAGCTGTTCAAGAGAATCAGCAAGTGCCAATGAATTCATAACTGTTGCAAGCATACCGATATGGTCAGCTCTTGTTCTGTCCATATCACCACTTGAACGACCTCTCCAGAAATTACCGCCACCAACAACGATAGCAATCTCTGTACCAAGTTCAGCCATTTCCTTAATTGCAGAACAAACACTGTTTACTGTGTCAAAATCAAAACCATGTTTTTTGTCACCAGCAAGAACTTCACCGCTGACTTTCAAAAGGACTCTTTTATATTTTGGTTCCATAATAAAACACCTCCGTGGCAATCCCAATCACCGATTACCATATTTAGTATATTTTACATTAAAATCGTTCTTATGTAAAGAGTCTTTTTCAACAATTACTGCGTAATTTATTGTATAAAATGTGCAGAATTAAACCTGATTGAAACAGAAAAAGAAAAAGGCAGGTAACAACCTGCCTTAATTGATTAAAGAATTACTGATACGAGGAACACGAGAGTTGACCACGCACTAACCATTGGGAGAATGATTGGTGCAAGTGGGAGTAAAAGAAGTGAACCAAGAACACCACCAGCAACCTTGATAAACATTGTGCTTTCTGCTTCTGAAACATTCTGCCAGCTGAAGTGAATATCGCTGCCATCCACAAAGATTCCATCAAGACCCATAGTGTCTTTAGAATCACTCTTTGCAAGTCCACACTCTACAAAGCCATCTGCAACAAGAGCTGCCATTTTTTCATCCTTGAAAGTGATTCTACCTGTAAGACGAAGCTCGTCAGCAGGCTCTTCCTG
>JAZOWH010000144.1:0-5142 GCA_045659165.1 Candidatus Fimenecus sp.
TGGAATGTGCCGAAGATTTAGGTCACACATATATCGGTAGTGTACACATACTTGCAGGACTTTGTGATAGTGCCGATTCTGTTGCAGGGAAACTTTTGTATCAAAAGGGTGTCACATACCGAAAAATCTATGAAAATATCAGCCGTACTGTTGGTGCAGGATTGCCAACGGAGTTAAATCCAACTGATTTTACACCACGCAGTAAGCACATAATTGAAAGTGCATTATCCCTTGCCAATTCTTTAAGGCAGACTCTTGCAGGGACAGAGCATCTTCTCCTTTCCATTTGTCGTGAGGGTAACGGATATGGTTGTCAGTTGTTGAGTCTTTCGGGTGTAAGTCCACAGACTCTCATCAATGAGCTTGCATCATCAATAAGTGGCAAAACTCAACAGTCAAAGCCATTTGGTCAGCAGAATAAGAACAACAATTCCATTCTTGAAAAGTTCTCACGAGATTTGACGAGCCTTGCAAGAGAGAATAAAATTGACCCTGTAATAGGCCGTGAAAATGAGATTCAAAGGGTAATTCAGATTCTCTCACGAAGAAGCAAGAATAATCCTTGCCTTATCGGTGAGCCTGGTGTAGGTAAAACTGCAATAGCAGAAGGTCTTGCCCTTAAAATCGTCAAAGGTACAGTTCCCGAAATCTTAAAGGACAAACGAATTGTGTCACTTGATTTGACAGGTATGGTGGCAGGTACTAAATACCGTGGTGACTTTGAAGAACGAATCAAGGGTGTCATTGACGAGGTGAAAAACTCAAAGGACATTATCCTTTTTATCGACGAGGTTCACACTCTTATGGGCACAGGTAGTGCCGAAGGTGCTGTTGATGCTGCCAATATTCTTAAACCGTCACTTGCTCGTGGTGAGTTGCAGTTAATCGGTGCTACAACTATCGACGAATATCGTAAAAATATCGAGAAAGATTCAGCCCTTGAACGAAGATTTCAGCCTATTATGGTTGGTGAACCATCAGTTGAAGATGCCATCGAGATTTTAAAGGGTATCCGTGACAAATACGAGGCTCATCACAAGGTGAAAATCACTGATGATGCAGTTAAATCGGCTGTAATTCTTTCTCACAGATATATCGGTGACAGATTTTTACCTGACAAAGCCATTGACCTTGTTGACGAAGCTTGTTCAAAGGTCAGACTCAAATCAATGACTCCACCTGACGAAATCAAAGAAATGGAACAGAAAATACAGAAAATCTCTGCCGAAAAAGAAATGGCAGTAAATCAGCAGGACTTTGAACGAGCAGCGAAACTTCGTGATGAAGAAAAAGAGCTTGGACAGAAATACAATTCCGAAAAGGCAAAGTGGCAGTCGTCAGATGTAAACCACGATTTGCAGGTTGTGGAAAGTGATATTGCAGAAATTGTGTCAGGGTGGACAGGTGTGCCAGTCAGTCAGATGACGGAAGAAGAAAGTCAGCGACTTCTTCGTATGGAAGATGAAATTCACAGAAGAATTGTGGGTCAGGAAAAGGCTGTTTCTGCTGTCAGCCGTGCCATCCGTCGTGGTCGTGCAGGACTTAAAGACCCCAAAAGACCAATAGGCACATTCCTTTTCTGTGGTCCTACGGGTGTTGGTAAAACTGAATTGACAAAGGCACTTGCCGAGTCAATGTTTGGTGACGAAAATGCTATGATTCGGCTTGATATGAGTGAATTTATGGAAAAACATACTGTGTCAAAGCTTATCGGCTCTCCTCCAGGCTATGTGGGATTTGACGAGGGTGGTCAGCTTACTGAAAAGGTTCGCAGAAAGCCATATTCCGTAATCCTTTTTGACGAGATTGAAAAGGCTCATCCTGATGTTTTCAATGCACTTTTACAGATTCTTGATGACGGTATTTTAACTGACTCGCAAGGCAGAAAAGTGGACTTTAAAAATACTGTAATCATTATGACATCCAATGTGGGTGCAAGGCTCATAAGTGAAGAAAAAGCGTCATTCGGTTTCGTGGCAAACGAAAACAGCCACTCTGACGAAAAAATCAAAGAGGCTGTGATGAGTGAACTTAAAAACACTTTCCGTCCTGAATTTTTAAACAGAATTGACGATACTATTGTTTTTACAAGACTTCAGGAAACTCACATCAAAGAGATTGCAAAACGACTTTTAAATGGACTCCAAAAGCGAATGGAAGCACTTGAAATCGGTATAACCTTTGACGATAGTGTAGTAGATTTTATTTTTAAAGCAGGGTATGACAAGGTCTATGGTGCAAGACCATTAAAAAGGGCAATCCAGACTAAAATTGAAGATGTTTTATCCGAGAAAATCCTTGATAAATCAATTGAAAAAGGAAAAACTTATGAATGCAGAATTCAGAATGAAGAATTAAGTATTGAGCAAATGTGAACTATTGTTAAATAATAATGAATAATCTGTGATAATTCTTGACGAAGTGGATAGTCTTATGATAAGATATGTGGCGTAATAAAAGCAATACGATTTAAAGAACATATCGGAGGTAAAATATGAAGAAGATTATTGCATTAATTATGGTAGCAGTGCTTATGCTCACTTTCGCAGCATGCGGTGCAAAAGAAAATGGTAAAGACGAAACTCCTGAAGTAACAATTACTTCTCCTGTTGAACTTCTCAACACAGTATGGGCAGCACACACTGATGATGAAAAATTCCCTATCGGTGGTGGCGATGAAGCAAATATGAATATGGAAGGCCCTGGCGTATTCGGCCTTGAAGATGGTGGGGAAGGCTTTGCAGCAATTACACATTTCCCTGCTGAATCAGTAGCAAAGATTGATTCTGCAGCAACAATGATGCATATGATGAATGCTAACACATTTACAGCTGGTGCTTATCATGTGACAGATGTTGATATGGCTACTCTTGCAACAGAAGTTAAGGACAGCGTTATGGCTACTCGTTGGATGTGTGGTTTCCCTGAAAAACTCGTTATCGTAACAGTTGGCGAATATATGGTTTCATATTTCGGTAACGCTCAGTTGGTTGACACATTCACAGCAAAATTCAAGGTAGCATACCCAGTAGCAACAGTTGTAGTTGACGAAGCAATCGTTGCATAATTAACTTTCAAAACTTAACATTTGTTTTAGTAACCGCTGGAAATTTAAACTTCAAATTATCAGCGGTTATTTTTTAGGGTGAATAGCATATGCTTTTTTCAAGTATTCCGTTTTTATTTTATTTTCTGCCAATAGTACTCCTTTTGTACTTTGTGGCACCTAAAAAACTTAAAAATACAGTTTTGCTTCTCTCCAGCCTTTTCTTTTATGGTTGGGGTGAACCAAAATTTCTTATATTTATGCTGATTTCCATAATACAGGGCTATGTGTTTGGACTTCTCATACAAAAATATCAGGGTAAAGCATTATCGAAAGTCTTTTTGACCTGTTCTGTAGTTTTAAGCCTTGGTATTCTCGGTTATTACAAATATGCCGACTTTTTCATTGAAAATTTCAATGCGCTTACAGGTATGTCTGTGCCACTTCTCAGAATTGTTCTGCCAATTGGTATCAGTTTCTATACTTTCCAGATTTTAAGTTATGCAGTTGATGTGTATCGTCAGGATACAAAGGCACAACGCAATTTCATAAACCTTGCCGCTTATATTTCAATGTTCCCACAGCTGATAGCAGGTCCCATTGTGCGATATTCCGATATTGCAGTTCAACTTGAAGAACGCACTCATACAATGGAAAAAACTGCACTTGGTATAAGACGATTCATAATCGGTCTTAGCAAGAAGATTCTTCTTGCAAATTTGCTTGGTGAACTTGTTGCTGATTTCAAAGCATCCGACGACAAATCTGTGCTTTTCTATTGGCTTTATGCTCTCGCTTACCTTTTCCATATCTATTTCGACTTCTCGGGTTACAGTGATATGGCAATAGGTCTTGGCAAAATCTTTGGCTTTGATTTCCTTGAAAACTTTAACTACCCATACATCTCTTCAAGCATTACAGAATTCTGGAGAAGATGGCATATGTCACTTGGTAGTTGGTTCAGGGATTATCTCTATTTCCCAATGGGTGGAAACCGAGTTTCAAAACCACGATTTTTCTTCAACTTGTTTGTTGTGTGGATGGCAACGGGATTCTGGCACGGTGCAGCGTGGACTTTCATCTTCTGGGGACTTTATTTCGCAGTCCTTTTGATTATAGAAAAGTCATTCTTATTAAAATATCTTAATAAAACACGAGTGCTTAAACACATCTATGTGCTTTTCTTCGTGATTGTAAGTTTCGTGATTTTCGATTCAGTTTCCCTTGGTGAAGCATTTAACACAGTTGGCTCAATGCTTGGAGCAGGGGATATACCACTTGTTTCGCAGGAGGCATTATTCTATCTCAAGAGTTTTGGTACAATTCTTATAGTTGCCATTGTGGGCTCAACACCATTACCAAAGAAGATAGTTTCATCAGTTGCCAAATCAAATGCAGGTGAAAAAGTTGTGGCTGTGGGTGAAATCGTAGTGCTTATGGGACTCCTTGCACTTTGCACCGCATTCCTTATAGATGGCTCGTTTAACCCATTCTTATACTTCCGTTTTTGAGAGGAGGAGAGTCTGTGTCAAAAATTAAGAATTATATTATCGTAGCACTTTCTGTGATTTTTGTTTTCGGCTTCTTCCTTGGAAGTGTTTTTATTCCCGACCTGGAAATCTCAAAAACAGAACGCAGAAAACTTAACAAATTCCCTGAAATAAATGCCCAGAGCATATCATCAGGCAAATTTATGAGTGGCTTTGAGTCATACACTCTTGACCATTTCCCATTAAGAGATAAATTCCGTACGCTTAAAGGCTTCACAACCTTTTACGGAATGATGCAGAAAGATAACAACGACTTTTTCTCATATAATGATTTCATTGTGAAGATGGAATACCCTTTGAATAAAGAGTCCGTTGAACACGCAACAAGCCGTTTTCAGTTTGTGTATGACCAGTATCTTAAAGACAAGGATATAAAGGTATATTCATCTCTTATCCCTGATAAATACTTCTTTGTGCCAAAGGACAAGGGTTATCTCTCTATGGACTACAATGCCTTTGCAGATATGGTGAAAAGTCAGATGAGTTATGCACAGTATATCGACATTTTCCCACACCTTGAGCTTACTGATTACTATGCAACCGACA
>JAZOWH010000145.1:0-8053 GCA_045659165.1 Candidatus Fimenecus sp.
TATATCGTGAATCGCATCGGAAAGAATAGCAACGCTACCTGTAAAAATGCCACCTATAAATTCAAATATTGAGAATGAAAGATTTAATATAAATGCAATTAAAATATTCTTTTCTGTTTTCATAAAAGCTCCTTATCTTAAATGCAAAACAGCCTTGAATGAAACAAACAAGGCTGTATTATTTTATACTGTTACTGTGTATGTTTCACCTTTTTGAGTATCAAATTCCAAAATACCATTCTGTGATGAAACTCCGTCAACTGCAAATTCACCCTTTGCATAGTAGAGCTTACACACACCACCTGCATTTGAAGTAATTGTTGCAGATTTAAGGCTATTGTTTTCCCATTCAATGTTGAGTGTAAAGTTACCACGAGCAACAATGCCCTTGATACTACCCTTACTCCACTCTGTTGGAAGTGCAGGAAGCAACTCGATGCATCCGTAATTACTCTGCATAAGCATTTCGTTGACACCTGATGTGAAACCAAAGTTGCCGTCAATCTGGAATGGTGGATGATAGTCAAAGAAGTTAGGATAAATTCCGTTTTTGAACAAATCACCGATGATTTTAAGTACTCTGTCACCGTCACCCACTCTTGCCCAAGTATTGATTTTCTGTCCCATTGACCAACCTGTACTCTTATCTGTACGATGATTCATTGAAACGATTGACGCATCAATAAGCTCAGGATTTTCGAACTTATTCATTACATTACATGGGAAAAGACCGAGAAGGTGTGACATATGACGGTGGTGACGCTGACCGAATTCACCAAGTTTCTTTTCGTGGTACCATTCTTTAATCTGTCCATCCTCACCGATTTCATACACTTTAAGTCTGTTCTGAATGTCCTGCCATTTTGCAACAAGGTCACTGTCAACTCCCAAAGCAATCGCACTCTTGATTGCATCGTCATACAACTGCCACAAAAGAGCCTGTTCATAAGTGTTACCCATTGTTCTTGGACCATGTTCAGGTGAATAGCAAGGATATGTTACAAGTCTGCCATCATTCTCAATCATAAGTTTTGAGAAATATCCTGCACACTCTTTAAGCATTGGATAAATGTCTTCTTTAAGAACATCTTTATCAAGAGTGTATTCATAATGCTCATAGCAATTATGTAAAATCCAAGGCATTGCAGCCGGTGACCAACCCCAGTCGAAATTCCAACCAGGACAGGTCCACCCAAATGGTGTGCATTGAGTATGGAAAAGGAAACCATTCTGCTCCCCTTCTTTACTTTCAATGCCTGTGTAATACTTTGCAGTAATTCTGCCAGGTACAACCATTGACTTGATATATCTGATTAATGGCTTCGAACATTCTGCCATATTTCCGTTGAAAACAGGCCAATAGTTCATCTGCAAATTAACATTTGTATGGAAGTCACTACTCCATTTAGGGTCGTTGGACACATTCCAGATACCCTGAAGATTTGATGGCAAAATATCACTTTCACGAGAAGAAGAAACTGTCATATATCTTCCGTACTGATAAAGTAATTCTGCTGCTCTCTTTCTATAAGTAGGAGTTTTTGAATAGTTGTACAAAAGGTTATCAGCAGGAACATCAAAAGCACCGTTAAGATTAATGGAAACTCGTTCCATAATCTTATTAAAGTCTTCTTTATGTGCCTTCAAAAGTTCATCAAAGCCTTTTTTAGTTGCCTGAACTACAGTTTCAGTTACTCTGTCATAAAGAGTTTCTGCACTTTCACCTGTTCTGTATACAGGATATGTATCCATATAGTCAGTATCAGCAGAAAAGATTACTGTAAATTCAGTTGCATTAGAAATTTTTATGTTTTTTTCTGTTGCAGTTATGCTACCATCTGTATGAATATTAGCAACAAGACAGAATTTAAGCGCATTATCCTCCAACTCACCTGAATGAACAATTCTGCCCTTTTCATATTTAACATTTCCATGTGCAGAAGAAAGTTTAATTTCAGTATTTAACTTCGCACCTGTTCTTTTAAAGTTGATAACACCACATTTGTCAGGATATGACACAAATGCAGTTCTTTCATCGTGGAATTTCTTTGCAAGGCCTTTTTTTGCATCATAAGAAACAGAACAAACACCATCATGCATATCAAGTTCACGATAATAGTTTTTCTCGTTTTTAGTACCTTCAAAGTCGAAATCCAAAGTACCCCAACAACGATATCCACCGTAGCCATCATAAATACCCACCAACTTTTCGCAAAGTTCATGAGCCTTTTTGTCCTCACCACTTTTAAAAGCAGTATAAATCTCCTTATAATAATCAACAGGAAGTTTTCCGTTTTCATCAGGAGTTGTGATATTACCGCCACAATAATCAGGACGATTTGGTGATGGGCCACCTGCCCATAATGTCTTATGGTTAAGGACAATTTTATCGGACTTTATGTTTCCTATTATGCCCATACCAAGACTACCATTACCGATTGGCAAAGATGTCTGCTCCCAAACATTTTCAAAGCCACGCCAATAGGCTTTTTTCAATTTCATTTTTGATGGAGGTTTATTATAGAAAAGTTTCATATTTACTCCCTTAAAAATTTAAAATCATATCATAATGTGGAATGTTTTCTTCCATATATTCAGGTGTTCCAAGAAGTGAAAAACCACATTTTTCATAAAAACCAACTGCGTGAGTCTGTGCACCAACTCTTACAGTTTTTGCACCGTCTTCCTTTGATTTTCGTAAAAGTTCAAGAACGATTTTCTCACCAAGACCTGTGCCACGCATTGTCTTTTTAACAGCAATTCTACCGATTTTAACAGTATCTTCACCATAAGGAATTACTCGTCCTGTTGCAACAGCTTCACCATCTGAAAAGATTACGAGATGAGGAACTTGCATATCGTATTCATCGAACTCGTTTTCTTCAGGTACACCCTGCTCTTTTACAAAAATATCAATTCGCAAATTCCTGAAGGAGTCGTCAATAACTCCTGCAGGAAACCATTTATATTCTAACATAATTATTCACCCTTGAATGCAAACTTGAATGCAAGTGTTTTATCAGTCTTAACACAATATTTTTCCATTGTGTCAGGACCACAAGTATTTGTACCTGTTCCACGCATAAATCCGTCAACGCAAAGAATTGTTGAATCGACAAACTGTAATTCTTCCTGATGCTTTGCATTGTGAAGAGAACGCTGTGTATAGTTATGTGCTGAGAAACTGAATTTAGGTGCACCATAAACTGTCAACACATTGCCCTTATCATTTGAAAGTTTAAGATATTTCACAGCACCACAGTTTCCGTTATCCTGTGGCATAACATAAGGTTCGTGCATATTTTCAACAGTTGTTTTCCAGAGTCCTATGTATGCGTGGTCTTTCATATCACAGATGTTTTCCATCTTTTCATCAGAACCTCTGCCATAGAATTCAATATTCTTGAACTGTGATGAAAGTTCTGTCATAAGACCGAAACGCTGAATCTGACTACAACCGAACAATGCCTTATCAAGTGTACATTCAACCTCAACAAGTCCATTACCGAAAACCTTGTATACAACGTTTGCACGGAAATAATTTTTGAAACCCTTTTTGATTGAATATGCAACACCAACAAGCATATAAATTGACTTGTCAACATAACGGAAGTCAGTTACAACTGTATCTGCATCGTGAAGATTAATTTTTGCCCAAGGCTCTTTATGTCCGTATGAATCGTTATCAAGAGACGCTCTTACAACATTTGGAATAAAGCCTTTTTTACCATCAGCAGGATTAAGATTCATGAATTCGCAACCATTCTTCACATAGCTTGTCATTTCACCTGTTTTCTTATCGAAAGCAACTTTACCACCATCAAATGAAATCACAACAACATTATTCTGTTCAGTTGCTGAATAGTTACCTGCTATTGAAAGGTCTTTTGTAAATCTTGCCTTGTCTGAAAGAACAGTCTGTTCAAGTGCAAGACGAGTTTCACCGTCATAATATGCAATATTGATATGACAATCCTTTTCTGAATCAAACCATTCATAAGGAATTTCATAAGTCTTTGTCTGCATTGGTTCGATATCGAGATTTAATTCGCCTGATTTAACCTCTGCACCATTTACAAGCTGAGTCCAGATAACCTTTAAGTATTTACTGTTTCTGAATCCATTTGTATTCTTGAATTCAAAACATTTTCCGCTGATATGCTTACTTCTTATTGGTCTGTATACTGCCTTTATAGCATATGCTCCTGTATGTGGTGTTTTGTTAGGATAAAGCATACCGTCAACACAGAAGTTGCTACCGGGCTTTTCTTCACCGTGGTCACCACCGTAAGTGTACTGATACTTATATTTATCGTTTCCATCGTGATAAACTGCGTGGTCAGCCCATTCCCATACGCAGCCACCCATAAGGCTGTCGTGAGCATAGATGCTTTCCCAGTATTCCTCAACTGCACCAGGGCCAACACCCATTGCGTGAACATATTCACACATAAAGTATGGTTTATCAAAATATCTCTTATCTTTAAGTGTTTTTGCACCGATTTCTTTCACTTTTTCCTGTCCAGGATACATTTCTGAAATAACATCATATGCAAAACGCTTTGTATGAACTACGCTTTCATAGTGAACAGGGATTTTTGAGCCACTATTCTTGATATAATCGTAACAAGAATCTTGACAGTTATAACCCCAAGCCTCGTTACCCAATGACCACATTGTAATACTTGGATGATTACGGTCACGGCATACCATTCTGCTTACTCTGTCAACATATCTGCCTTCCCATTTAAGGTCGTGGCTGATTGTACAGTTATCGCCTGCCGGAGCCTTAATATGCCACGCACCATGAGTTTCGATATCAGCCTCATCAACAATATAGAATCCCATTAAGTCGGCAAGTGTGATAAGTGTTGGGTCTGGTGGATAGTGAGAAGTACGAATAGAGTTTATATTTAACTTCTTCATAAGCTCAAGCTCAGCCTTGATTTCTTCACCAGTAAGAACATAACCACTCTTCATATTTGTATCGTGGTGGTTAACACCCTTAAACTTAATTGGCACACCATTGAAAAGGAACACATCACCTTTGATTTCAACTGTTTTGAAACCAGTAACATTCTTTACACAAGTTTTGTTTCCATTTGCATCACATAATGTAATGAAAAGGTCATAAGTGTATGGTTCTTCTGCATTCCATTCCTTGACATTGAGATTAGAGAAAGTGATACTTGATTTTGCATTTGCATCTGCAGTTTCTTTTGCAAGAACCTTATCACCATCAAAAAGTTCGGCAGAAACAGAACAGCCTTCTTTATCACCTTTAACCTTGAATGAAACTGTTAAATCGTATGTATTACCCTTTTTCTCTGTATCAACTGTGAAGTCATAAAGATATGTTTTATCAAGTTCTGTCAAAAGAACATCGCGGAAAATACCGTTTTCACGGAACATATCCTGACATTCAAGGTATGTACCTGTTGACCATTTGCTGACAACTGCTAAAATCTCATTTTCACCTTCTACGAGATATTTTGAGATTTTGAATTCCGCTGAGTTATGAGCACCCTCGCTATAACCCACAAACTGACCATTGATATAAAGGTCAAGTGATGAAATTACACCCATAAAAGTAAGGATATAAACTTTATCAGGATTTTCAATATTGATTAATTTTCTGTAAACACCCATTGGAACTTCGTCAGGAATTCCGGGATAAAGCTTTGCATTGAATTCATAACGAGTATTAAGGTAACAAGGCTCACGGTATCCTGTTCTCTGCCATGTAGAAGGTACAGTTACCTTATCGAACTTTACTCTATCAGTATAGAATTCTTTTGGAATAAGCATATCCTTTTCGTAATACTTAAACTCCCATTCTCCACTAAGAACAGTTACCATATCACTGTTATAGCGTTCTGTAAGAACATCCTGTTCACGAAGTTTTTCCATCTTAGAATAAGGAATAAAATATGCACGTGGAGAAAGTTTGTTAATTTCTGCCACATCAAAATTTCTGAAATTGTCTGTGTTTATTGTGTATTTCATAAAAAGACCTCCGTCTTATATATAGATAAATAAAGTTTACCATATAATAAAAAAATTTACAATAAAAATATCCTTAAATTGAATATTGACAATTGATAATAAATAATATATAATAATGGGGCTGTAAAAAACAGTATGCTGGTGTGGCGAAATCGGCAGACGCAAGGGACTTAAAATCCCTCGGTAGCAATACCGTACCGGTTCAAGTCCGGTCACCAGCACCAAAAAGCTCAGGTCCTATTGGACTTGAGCTTTTTTCATTTTCTGATTATTAAATAAAAAAGGCGGGGAATTTTTCCTCGCCTTTAAATATTACTGCTGTTTTGCTCTTTTCTTTGCCACATGCTTTCTGTAAAGCAAGATAATACCGGTTGCACCAAGATTCAAAATAATTGAACCTAAAACAAGTGAAAGAAGGTGGCTTGGAAGGTCTGCAAGCATTGTCTTTTTGTTAATGAATGAACAAATAAGATAAACAAAGCCAACGTCATTGAAGAACATAGGGATGAATGGTCTTGTAAGAATAAGAACACCGATGATTGTTACAAGTGGAATGCATGTTGCAGCAAGCTCTGGTAATCCAAGATTTACAAAAAAGCCTTTTCCGAGACCTACACACGCTGCAAGAAGAAGACCAACTGCACCACCACAAAGTGTGTACCAGAAGCGTTCCTTGTATGTAAGCTCTTCCTGAAGAAAGAATACAGCAACTGTCATGAAAAATGCCCAGTTAACTAATCTTAAACCTTCGTGTGGCATAATGTGTGTGATTTCAAGCAACTGGAAAATTGAATTCCACAATGCAATCCATAAAAACACAAGGCAAAGTGCAGGAAGTTTACCCTTTGGTGGCTTGTGTAAAAGTTTAATTTTTTTTGTTTCGTTTGTCTGACTCATTAATTTTATCCTCCATAGAAATCATAGACATTAAAAAATCACTTCAGGTGTGGCTTGAAAGAAGTCATATCGAAGTGATTACGGGTTATTCTATCATAAAGTTTGACAATAGTCAACATTTTTTTACAAATTGTTCATAAATACAAAAAGGCGTGATAAAATACCACGCCTTAATTTTAATTATTTAGTTTACTTTATAGATATTTACTTCGTATGGACGGAGTTTATCAGCCTGTGCAGGATAGTTTGAAAGTACACATTCACCTTCAAAAGCTCTTGGACGAACAATTACATTTTCAGTAAGGTTCATCTCAATATAGAATTTGCCCTCTGCACTTTCTCTGTAAAGACAGAATGTCTTATCATTTGTTTTGAGTGGCTTGAAGTCACCGTAAACAAGAGTTGCTTTGTTTTCCTTACGAAGTGTCATAAGTGCTTTATAGTAATTGAAAGGACTTGTTTTATCCTGGAGTTGTGCCTTTACATTACATTCTTTATAGTCACCATTTACACGAATCCATGGAGTACCTGTTGTGAAACCTGCGTTTTCACTGTCATCCCAACATACAGGAGTTCTTGAGTGGTCACGGCTACCTGCCATAATTTCTTTCCATGCTTCTTCAGGTGTTTTGCCCTTTTCGATAAGTTCAGCATATCTATTGATTGATTCAACGTCACGAAGTTCGCTCATATCGTTGAATGCACAGTTCATCATACCAAGTTCTTCACCCTGGAAGATATATGGTGTTGCACGACCTGTTAAAAGCATTGCACCGATAAGTTTTGAAAGTGGCTTTCTGAATTTAGGGTCAGGATTAACCTTTGATGTCATTCGTGGATTATCGTGATTTTCGATAACAAGTGTTGGCCATGATGAGCCATAAAGTGAAAGCTGATACTTTGTGAACATTTCCTTTAAGTATTTAAGGTCGTATTTATAGTCACTCCAACGCTGTTTACCAGGAGTTTCAAGCTGGTCAAAAAGGAATGTTTCTCTGATTTCTTCACGAGAATCATCAACAAGGTATTTAGCCATTTCAACACCAATACCACCTGTTTCACCAACGCAGAATGATTCAGGGAATTTCTTGAATGAATTTTCGTTGAGTTCGTGAAGATATTCATGGAGTCTTGGTCCCCAGAAATAGTG
>JAZOWH010000146.1:0-7928 GCA_045659165.1 Candidatus Fimenecus sp.
CCCTGCAGAGTGGGTTACAGAAATGCACGAACAGGTTAGACTTTGGTTCTACTCAATGCTCTTTATGAGTACTGTTCTTGTAGGTCGTGCACCTTATGAGAGAGTTGTTACTAACGGTATGGTTGTTGCTGAAGACGGCTCAAAGTTCTCAAAGACAGGCTTTATGATTAAGTTTGACGAGGCTGCTGAAAAAATCGGTGCTGATACAGTTCGTTATCTTTATGGTAGTGCACCAAATACAAACGACGTTCGTTTTGGTTACAATCTTGGTGATGAAGCAAGAAGAAAGATGCTTGGTTTCTGGAATATATACACATTCTTCGAAACATATGCACAGCTTGATAAACCAAACTTTGCTGAATATAAAGTTGATTTTTCAAAATTAACTCCAATTGATAAATGGCTTGTTGTTAGAACAAACGAATATGTTAAAAAAGCAACTACATCTATGGATGAGTATAAATCAGCTGCTCTTATTAAGGATTTTGAAGTATTTGTTGATGATATTTCTAACTGGTACATCAGAGCAAACCGTCGTCGTTTCTGGAAGACAGAAGATCAGCAGGATAAGATGGTTGCTTACTGGACACTCTTTAACGCTCTTAAAGTTTGTGTTCAGACAATGGCTCCTGTTATTCCATTTATGACAGATTATATCTGGCAGAATCTTATCAGAAAGTGCGATTCAACTGTTGCTGAATCAGTTCACCTTAGTGATTGGCCAACAGAAATTGCTGGTGTTGAGGATGACGGTGTGATTGAACAGACTGCACTCGTTCGTGATGTTATTGCTACTGCAATGAGACTTCGTAACGAACAGCAGATTAAGGTTCGTCAGCCACTTGCAAAACTTTTTGTTTGTTGTGATGCAGAAACAGCTGATAAAGTTAAGACTTTTGAGAAGAATATTCTTGATGAACTTAACATCAAAGCAGTTGAATACATTGATGACATCAATGTTCTTGAGGACCAGTTCCTTGCTGTTAACTTTAAGGTTGCAGGTGCTGTTCTTAAGCAGAATGTTAATAAGATGAAGCAGACTCTTGAAGGACTTTCAGCTGATGAAATGAAAGCTCTTACAGCTGCAGTTGTTGCTGGTGGTGAAGTTGCAGTTCCAGGTTGGGACGAAAAATTCGACTCATCAATCTTTGCAGTTCAGTCAAAGACAAAAGATGGCGTTGTTTCAGCTGAATTTACTCAGGGTGCTGTTGTTGCTCTTGATATCGTTCTTACCGATGAACTTCTTAAAGAAGGCGTTGTTCGTGATATTATTCGTCAGTGTCAGGTTGCTCGTAAAGAAGCAGGATATCAGGTTGAACAGAGAATCGTTGCTGCAATCAACGTTGATGACGAGTTTATTATAAATGCACTTACTGAAAAACTCGCTTATGTAGCAAGTGAACTCCTTGCAGATAATCTTGTTCTTAATGCAGAATTAAATGCAGACTACTCAAATGAGTTCACAGTAAATGACAAAAAAGTTACTGTATCAGTAGCTAAAGGAGAATAAAAGATGTTTCAGGTTACAAAAGATATGAATATCGGTGAAATCCTTGATAATGCAAGAGAGACAGTTCCATTCTTTTTAAGTCTTGGTATGCATTGCCTTGGTTGCCCTTCTGCAAGAGGTGAAACTGTTGAACAGGCTTGTATGGTTCATGGTGTTGACCCTGACGAGTTTGTTGATGGTATCAATCAGTTCCTTAAGGAAAATGCAGAAAAATAATTAACAAAAAATCCTCCTATATTTCATAGGGGGATTTTTAAAAAAGTGTGGTGTTTAGTATGAAACTTGATAACAGATTAATGACAATTGCAGATTTGGTTAGAAAAGATAAAGTTTTTGCTGATATCGGTACGGACCATGCATATTTACCTGTATATTTAGTTGAAAAAGGTATTATAAAAAAGGGTATTGCCGCAGATTTACGAGTTGGACCCCTTGAAAATGCAAGAGATGCTGTTGTTTCATACGGATATTCTGAACAAATCGAATTAAGACTTTCTGACGGCCTTGATAACTTTAAAGAAAATGAAGTTGAAGAAGTTGCTGTTGCTGGTATGGGTGGCCTTTTGATATCATCATTTATTGAGCGTACAGCATGGCTTAAAAATGAAAATATTCATCTTATTCTTCAACCAATGACACATGTTGAAGAATTGCGTAAAGTGCTCTTTGACAATAACTTTATAATAGATAAAGAGGTCGTGACTAAAGATGGTGACAAGCTTTACATTATATTAAGTGTGTATTATTATGATGGTCCGACTGCTTATACTGAACTTGATTTAATTGTTGGAAAATTACCATATAATAATGACGATTTGTCGAAAGAATATCTTTTAAAAATCCATAATAAATACAATAAAAAGCTTGATGCTTTGAAAAAAGCAAATAAAGAGTGTTCAGATCTTGAAAATTTGGTAGGTGAGTTAAAACAATGGTTACAGTAGAGAGAATTTATAATTACATAGACTCAATTGCACCTTTTGACACTCAAGAAGAATGGGATAATTCAGGACTTTTAGTTGGTGATAAAACAGCAGAGGTTTCAAAAATTCTTTTTGCACTTGATGTTACTTCGGATATTATTAATCAAGCAGTTGATTGTGGTGCTGAACTCATTATTACTCACCATCCAATTATTTTTAAGCCTGTTTCAGACGTCTTAAGTGATAGTTTGATTTATAAAATTATAAAAAACAATATAAGCATTATTTGTGCTCATACAAACTACGACAAGGCAGTAGACGGTGTGAATGATATTTTATGCAATACAGTTGGTTTTGATTGTTTTAAAAAGATTGAGAATACTTGTCTTAATATAGCAGAATACAATCACGAAGTTCCTGTTGATGTGTTTGTAAATCACATTAAGAGCGTTCTTAATGGTACAGTTAGATACAATTCAACAAATCAGAAAATTAAAAAAGTTGCTGTTTGTAGTGGTTCGGGTAGCGATTATCTTTCACTAGCAAAGGAACTTAATTGCGATGCTCTTCTTACTGGGGACGCTTCACATCATGCTTTTCTTGATGCAGACGAAATGGGGATTTTATTGGTTGCGGCAGGTCATTTCGAAACAGAGATGATTGCTGTTGAACCACTTTTGAACAAGATTAAAAACCAGTTTGATATATCATGTGTTTTAGCACATCAGGAAACGCCTATAATTACGATTTAAGAGGTTTTTATGGCATTAGACGGAATTACTTTAGGACTTATAAAAAATGAACTTGGAGAGTATTTAACAGGTTCTAAAATTGATAAAATACATCAACCATCTAAAAATGAGTTGGTGTTTATTATGCGTACCCGAAATGGTGCATACAGACTTTATTTGTCTTGTGACGGTCAAAGTCCAAGAGTCCATATGAGCCGTTATAACCTTGAAAATCCAAAAGTTCCACCTATGCTTTGCATGCTTCTCCGTAAAAGACTTGTTGGTGCAGTTTTAACTGAAGTTAAACAGATTAAAAATGACCGAATTCTAATATTTGTTTTTGATGGTACAACAGAAATAGGGGACAGAACAACATATTACCTTGTTTGTGAAATTATGGGTCAGCGAAGCAACATAATTCTTTGTGATTCCGATTATAAAATCATTGATGCGGTAAAACGAGTTGATGAGGAAAAATCTTCTGTCAGAGAAATTTTACCAGGACTTAAATACGAGTTACCACCATCACAGGAAAAGTGTAATATTCTTGATTGTAATATTTCGGATATAGTTAGCAAAATTTTATCCAATAGTGAAAAAATGCTTTCGAAAGCTATTCTTGACGTTGTTGAAGGCTTTTCTCCTGTTGTTGGTAGAGAAATTGCGTATAGAACCATCTTTAGTGATAAACAAGTCGGACTTCTTTCTAATTTAGAAAAAGAAAGATTAGAAAATGAATTAAATATTATAAAAGATGAAATTATTTCTAATAAATCTTTTTTTATGTTAACTCAGATTGATGGTTTACCATATGAGTTTTCATTTACAAATATTCGTCAATACGGTTCGACACTTAATAAGAAAGAATATGAATCTATATCAGAATTGCTTGATGATTTTTATTTTGAAAAAGATAAAATAAACAGAATCAAACGTAAGGCATCTGATTTGTTCAAAGTACTAAATAGTGCGATTGAGAGAACAACACGAAAAATTAATAACAGAAGACAGGAATTGGAAAAAAGTGTTAATCGTGAACAAATTCGTATTTATGCAGAACTTATTACTGCAAATCAATACAGATTAACTGAAAAAGCATCTGTATATAATCTTGAAAATTATTACGATAATAACAATGTACTTGAAATTCCTGCCAATCCTGCTTTGTCTCCTTTACAGAATGCACAGAAGTACTTTAAAGAGTATAAAAAAGCTGTTAATGCAGAAAAACTCCTTCATAATCTTATTGATGATGGTGAACAGGAATTGATATATCTTGATACTGTTCTTGATAATCTTTCACGTGCTGATTCTGAAAAAGAAATTGCAGAAATTCGTGATGAATTAGAGCAGGGTGGATATGTTAAATTCAAAAAGGGTAATAAGCAGAAAAAAGAAAAACCTTTACCACCGATTGAGTTTAAATCAAGTGATGGATTCAGAATTTTAGTTGGCAGAAATAATATCCAAAATGATATTCTCACTTTAAAAACTGCAATGAATTATGATATGTGGTTACACGTGCAGAAATTTGCAGGTTCACATACTGTAATTATATGTGATAAGAAGGAGATATCTGAAACTGCAATTTATGAGGCAGCCTGTATTGCTGCATATCACAGTAAGGCAAAGGACTCTTCATCAGTTGTAGTCGATTATACATTGATTAAAAATGTCAAAAAGCCATCAGGTGCAAAGCCAGGTAAGGTTATATATAATACTTATAACACGATTTATGTCACACCTGAAAAACAATTAATCGAAAAACTTATAGTAGAATAAAAAAATACCGAGAAACTAAGTTGTTTCTCGGTATATCTTTTTTATTTATCTAACTGTACTGAATGGTCGTAAACAGGATACCATTTTGATGATGCAAAATTTCTTGCTCTGAAAAGTATTTCATTTTCATATACTTCCATTTGAAAGCCCATACCACCCCAAGGTACACCGTAACGATTAACAATCATATATGTTGGAAGATTAACGTATGTAACCCCATTCTTCTTTTCAACACATGAAAAACCGAATACGTTCTCAACAAGAGGTCCGTTGATACCTGTATGTACATGACCGCTAATAAATACAACATTTTTATATTTTTCCAAAATTGATTTTACAGCATCACTATTTTCGTTTAAGCCGTTGTCAGGCCATATTGTATCAAGACCGTTAACACCGTTACACGGAACATGACAAACAACAAACATAGGAAGATTTCTGTCTGCAGCCTCATTAAGAGAGTCATCAAGAAATTTAATCTGTTCGGCACTCATATCAGGTGTGTCCCATGTGTCGTCACCATCATCACAAAGAACAACGAAACGATAACCATTAATATCTATATTGTAATAAGCTTTTTCAATTTTGTGTCCTGATGGATTAAGTGAGTTGTATAAGTCGACAAAACGTTGTCTTGCACCTTCTTGTGTTGTGTCATCAACGTGTCCTATTTCGTGATTCCCTGTTGCTGTAACCCAATTTTCAGCACAATCGCTTTCAGCCATAATATTAAAGAAACTTTCAATTGATTCCTTATCACCATAGTTTGTAAGGTCACCTGAAACAATTAAAGCGTCAATTGTATCTTTTGAGCGTTCAAGGTCGTTAAGTCCATTTGCCCATACCCATTCACCGATTGGCCAGTTAACGTCAATATGTATATCAGAAACAATAGATGAATTCAAAAGACAATCATCATACATTTCTTCAAATATCACAATCTCTTTTGTTGTTTCAATAGTCTTTTTGCAACATTCATTAGTTGCATTAATAACATCTTGTAATGTTAATCCAGGGAAAATGGTAAGAACAATGGATGTTATAATTGAAACAATTGATTTAATAGTTGCTAACATAAATTAATCACCTCATTTACATATTTTAGCATAAACAATTTATAAAGCAAGAAAAAACTCTTCCGATTTTATTCGGAAGAGTTATCTGTTAATTACATTTCATCATTTGAAACTAAAATTTCGTTGTGACGGAATAAAAGGGACAAGCACCAGATACCTGCAAGAGCAACAAGTGTATAAACAATTCTGCTTATTATAGCATCTTGTCCACCGAAAATCCAGGCAACAAGGTCAAACTGAAATAAACCGATTGCACCCCAGTTGATTGCTCCGATTACAACGAGTATTAATGAAATTCTGTCAAGCATTGTATTCACTCCTTAATTGCATCAATTTTATGTGCATCATTATTATGAGTAAATTTTAATGCTTTATACAAATTTTGAATTTTAGTTAATTTTTGCTTTTTCTTTTAAAATTTCAACTTTGTCAGTTTTTTCCCACATAACATCACAGTCTGTTCTACCTACATGACCATAAGCAGCAAGCTGTTTGTAAATAGGATTACGAAGTTTAAGGTTATCGATAATTGCAGCAGGACGAAGGTCAAACACTTCATTAACAATGTCACCAAGTTCTGAATCCTTGAGAACACCTGTACCGAATGTATCGACCATAACAGAAACAGGTTTTGCAACACCGATTGCATATGCTAACTGAATTTCACATTTTTTAGCAAGACCAGCAGCAACAATGTTTTTAGCAACATATCTTGCAGCATAAGCAGCAGAACGGTCAACCTTAGTTGGGTCTTTACCTGAGAAAGCACCACCACCGTGTCGAGAATAGCCACCGTATGTATCAACAATAATCTTTCTTCCTGTAAGTCCAGAGTCACCCATAGGACCACCGATTACGAATCGACCTGTTGGATTAACAAAAATCTTTGTGTTTTCATCAATAAGATTTGCTGGAATAATTGGTTCGATAACGTTTTTCTTAATATCTTCACGAATCTGTGAAAGTTCAACATCTGCGCTGTGCTGTGATGATACAACAATTGCATCAATTCTTACAGGATTTCTGTCATCATCATATTCAACAGTAACCTGAGTTTTACCGTCAGCACGAAGATAAGGAAGTGTACCATCTTTTCTGACTTTTGTAAGCTGAACTGCAAGTTTGTTTGCAAGCGAAATTGGCATTGGCATGAGTTCAGGTGTTTCATCACAAGCAAAACCAAACATCATACCTTGGTCACCAGCGCCATTAAGATTATAGAAATCATCGTTTCCGTCTTTAATTTCCATTGAGTTATCAACGCCAAGTGCAATGTCAGGTGACTGCTTATCAAGCGCTACAAGAATAGCACAAGTGTTTCCGTCAAATCCTTTTGAACTATCATCATAACCAATTTCAAGAACAGTATTGCGAACGATTTCAGGGATGTTAACCTGAGCTTTTGATGTTATTTCACCCATAACAAGAACTTGTCCTGTTGTTACCGTTGTTTCACAAGCAACACGTGACATAGGGTCTTGACTGAGCATTGCGTCAAGAACAGCGTCAGAAATTTTATCACAGATTTTATCAGGATGACCTTCTGTTACAGATTCTGATGTAAATAAAAATTTTGCCATATAAATCTCCACCAAAATAGATAAGCACCCATAATAAGGGTGCTTTAAATTACAACCTTATATCTCGGATAATCCGCAGGAATTAGCACCTTGCATAAAGCAGGTTGCTGGGTTTCACAGGGCCAGACCCTCCACCACTCTGCATAAGGGATATATTTTGTTTCAATATATTTTATCATAATAAAATTTATTGTCAACTATATTGTGAATTTTTTTATTGATTTTTCAAGTACTGAATATATTGGGAAAAATGGAACAATGTTGAAAAGTGCTTTAATTGAATTAAGTGTTGTTGACCCCCAAACACCAGCCCAGTATGTTTCTCT
>JAZOWH010000147.1:0-4896 GCA_045659165.1 Candidatus Fimenecus sp.
GAAATGTTTTCACAAACATTCATTTCATAAGTTGTGTTACCAAAATCAAGTTCATTGTTATATGCTGAACTGCTGAGTTCACCATTTACATAAAGTTTTGCAAGTGAGTTAGGTTCAAATACAACAGTAAGTCTGTCACCTGCTTTAACAGGAATATCTCCACGACTTGCTTTATTGCCAAATCGGATAGCACCATAACCTTCACTTATACTTACACTGAACATATCGTCAACCGATATAAGGTTGCCTTTTTCTGCTTTATCAACAGTAAAACGAACTGTGATATCTCTTAATCCAGGAAGTTTGTTATCATCGCAAATCAAATTACAATAATATTTACCCTTATATTCAATATCCTTTGTATTGCCGAAAGCGTTTTTAACTGTCATAGAAATAAACACCTCGTCAGCAGGATTCTGGAGAGTAATTTTCAATGTACTGTAATCTTCAAGCAATTGAATCGAATCAATCTTATGTTCACATGAAATACAACTCATATCCGTATAAATTCTGTCATCAAAATGAAGAATAATTTCATTTGGTGCCATAAACTGACCGTAAACCAAGGATGCTACTTTCTCTTCTTTACGTGAGAATTTCATTATAACAACTTCACAAGGTGCTAAATCAACTGTAATTTTGTCGCCGTAATTATAAAGCTTTTCGTGCATTTTACCTTCATATGGATAAATGTAAGCACATTGGAATTTCTCTGCATTTTCAGGTACTCCAATTAATCGGTCAAGCTCTATTGTAAATGACTTCTGATGATTTGAAGGGTTACGTAAAGAAATAATACCTGCATCATCTGTCCATGCAGAATATCCGTAAACATCCCCTTTTGTAGGTGAACCACCGATAAACTGTGACTTTTTGAGAACATCATAGTCATTACGGATAAAACGAAGTGCATCAGCATTTATACGCCATTTTGCCTCATTAAACATATTATATGAATAATAAAGTTCCCAGAATGCAGTACCACGAGTGGTCATCATAAACATATATTTACGGAATTCTTCATCAGTCATTTTGATTTTTGCAGTATTACCATAGATAGGGTCATGGTTATAAATGAATTCGTGAGGGAACTGATAATCTCTTGTGATACTGAAATCATAGTATCTGCCATCACGATATGTAAGAACTCTGTCAACATCTTGTTTACTGAGTTCTTCACCACTATCAGTTTTATCAGTAAAGCCGATATCACCACTATTCTGAATCCAGAGGCTATCTGCCCACTGTAAAAACCATGGACTTGCATTACAATAACTTGTCTGATTAATCCACAAATCCTTACCGATACTTTCACGAGTAATGCGAAGTTTCTTGAAAATATTTATCCAATTTTCCCACATTTCTGTGTACTGATACATATTGTTGTATCCGCCAGTCATATGGCCATGCTTTTTAGATGGACAAGCACGAAGCAAGAAACCATCAAGCTTCCAATAGTTAATATCGAATTTTTCTGCGCTTTCAAGATAATATTCAGTTACATTTTTTATGTATTCTGTTGACGAAACACAGACATCCTTTGCAGCACGATTATATCCACCTTTACCTGCTTTTTCCATATTCTTACCGAATCTTGGTGTTCTTACATCGTGATATCCACCTCTTGGACCATTCCAAAGTCCAAATTCTGATGAGAATTTCTTTGCAATTGATGCTGCTGGATATAATTCATTAGGAAATTTAGAATTGAATGCCCAGAAATCTGCAGTCCAATCCACGAATCCATCATCAACAACATATGAATCAAGTGGTGGAACCATTGTTTTTGAAAGGTTGTCTTCAATTTCCTTGAATGACCCAATAATATTTTCATTTGTAATATCATGCATATGGTCATACCATGAATTATACTGAAAACGAGGTTTAATTTTTCGTGAAATATCACGGATATATTTAAGGAAATCTTCACGGATAACCTGATGGTCAAGGCTTCTTGCAGCACCAACAACTGTGTTCCATGTTTTAAATGTATGTCCACAGTTGAGATTCAACATATCAAAACGTTTGCCACTGAAATATCTTATAAACAAAGTATTATTTTCAATGTTGTTTTCTGCAAGTGGGAATTCTGAACCCATAAACAACCCATTAATATAAACGGGCTGTCCCAACGCACTGTGATAAGCAGTAAGATATGCCGGCTCAATATTGCCAATTGTCCATTTCTGTTCAGGAGTATCAACAAGAATATGCTCACAGTCAATATAATCAACTGTAATCAAATGTTGTTCTTCTGGAGCAACAACCATTTCAATATATTTTCTCATATAATGGTCGTCGTCATTGATTTCAATGCTTTCAATAAATGTTATTTTTGCACCGTTATACAAACAACGCTTAAACACAAATTCAACTCTGCGTTTAAGTACATTGACATTTTCCAATGTGAGGTTGTTTGAAGACAAAAATTCATTAGATGTTCTTAAGAATTTTTTCACTTTGAATGCAACAACGAATTCAGCAGAATAATCTTTGAATTTAAGAACTTTTTCGCCATCAATTCTTTTATTGATAATCGCTGTTGTTGTAAGACGATTATTTTCTGTTGAAAATCTTCGTTCAATATAGTCATTACCAATAACTACCTGGTTATCTTCAATATATGCATATGCACTCATTATGATTATTCTCCTATGTCAAAAAGTATTTTTTCAACTGCCAAAGCAGCATCCTCAACGATTTTTACACAAGGACGCTTTTGATAATACTCAGTAGTACGAGCTTTCGGTACACTTGATTTTTCAGGTGCTGTAAGACCTAAAAGGTCTTTGCAAACAATTGAATGATTAGTCTTTTTGAATTCATCCATAATCATTCTTACCTTTTCATAGACTTCCATTTTATCCATATTCGGATATTTAAGGCCAACAATCATAGCGCTGCCACTAACTGCGCCACAAACCTCTCTCATTCTACCTACACCACCGCCAAGACCAACAGAAACTGCTAATGCTGTTTCTTCCGAAAGTCCTAAATCCGGTGCAAATGCTGCAAAAACTGCCTGTGAACAGTTTTTACCTTCCATAAACAATTCTACTGCCCTTTTTGAATACTTTGACAATCTAATCACCCATTCGATATATAGATAGTAAAATTTTACCATATAATATTTACTATTGCAATAAAAAACAGCAGATAATACCAATGATTATCTGCTGCTGTTATTATTAGTCATATCTCTTATTTGCTTTAAGGTTTGGTAATTCAGGACAGAAATATTTTTCCATCAATGTAAACATAATTTTGCTTTCAACGAATGAAACACCATCATTACCTGCACCTGTTTTACTTGCTCTTACAAGTGAGTTGTTGCTCTCATCAATATTGTAAACATATTTAAGTTCAGAATATGTCATTACAAGTTCACCATTTGCATCTCTTTTACCTGAAAATTCAAGTACCATTGCGCTTGGGAATGTAGCATTAACCTTAATCAATGCAACAAGATTACTTGCATCGACACCATATCTGTTAACAACTCTGACAATATATTTGTTGTTTGGGTTATCTGAGAAATAAACCTCTGCCTGAGACTGTTCAAGTTTAGCCATATCCTCGTCACTTATAAGTGGATTACCTTGAGTTGAACTGCTTGGTTTAGTGGTTTCAGGAGTACTGATTGTATTATCGTTGTTATTGTTGTTATTCTGATTATTGTTATAATCAGGGATTGTAGGAGTTATTATCTGCTGATTATTAAAATCAACGTTATTATCAACAGATGGAGTCTGGTCATCCTGATTCTGATTATCCTGAATATTTTCATCAAAATTTTCAGTTGTTGATTCCTGCCACCAGTCATCATCACCCCAGATGTCAGATGTTGTTTCTGGTGTTTCAGGTGTTTCAGGGTTATCATCCTTTGAACAGCCTACAAATGCAAAGATTAAAGCCAAAAGAACCATTAAAAGAACTAAAAACTTTTTCATATTATATCACCTCATAGAAAAAAGGTGTGACAAACACACCTTTTTACGTGCTACTTAACAATAATTACTTAAGAAGACCGCCAACGAGTGGACCAACAATATCCATTACCATTTTAACGATTTCTAAAACATCTTCATTTTCGAAAAGTGCCATAACAAACTCGAAAATTGTTGCTAAATCCATATTCATGTTAAAATTCCTCCTATAAATTTTTCTTTATTATACCACTAAAGATTAAATTTTTCAACTATAAATAAGAAAATTCACGAAATTATAACAATTAAAGAAAAAAATCCCGCTCCATAAAGGAACGGGATAAAATCAGTTGTTCTTAAATTATTTAAGAGTAACTTTTGCGCCAACTTCTTCAAGCTTAGCTTTGATGCTTTCTGCATCTTCCTTAGAAGCAGCTTCTTTAAGTACTTTAGGAGCACCGTCAACAACAGCTTTTGCTTCTGCAAGGCCAAGACCTGTAACTTCACGAACAGCCTTGATAACCTTAATCTTTTCTGCACCTACGTCTGTAAGTTCAACGTCAAATTCTGTCTTTTCTTCAGCTGCTGCTGCGCCTGCTGCTGGAGCTGCTACTGCTACTGCAGCTGCTGCTGATACGCCAAATTCCTCTTCTACTGCTTTAACGAGCTCTGAAAGCTCAAGAACTGTAAGAACTTTAAGTTCTTCAACGATTGCCATAACTTTTTCTGATGCCATGGTAATTTACCTCCAAATTTTAAACTAAATTATTTTTAATAGATATTTTTTTAATTATTCAGCAACTGGTGCTGCTTCGCCATCCTTGTCAACAATAGCCTGTACTGCACGAGCAAAAGATGCGATAGGTGCGTTGAACGCACTGAGAACTGTAGCAAGCAATACTTCTCTTGAAGGAAGTTTTGCAAGAGCGTCGAGCTTTTCAAGGCTGATAACTTCACCATCAAGGTAACC
>JAZOWH010000148.1:0-5674 GCA_045659165.1 Candidatus Fimenecus sp.
ATGTCACCTGTTCTTATGGTTGGTGAAGTTGTGTTGGAGCTTATGATTCCACTTGTTATGGCTGATATTGTGAATATTGTTCAGCAGGGTAGTACTATGACAGAGGATAGTATGAGTGAAATTTTAAGACTTGGACTTAAAATGCTTTTATATGCATTGGGTTCACTTACTTGTGGTGCTGTTGCTGCACGAATGGCTGCTGTTGCAGGTATGGGCTTCGGTGCCACACTTCGTAGCGAGATTATGGGGAAAATTCAGCGCTTCTCATTCTCAAATATTGACAAATTCTCAACTGCATCTCTTATTACACGAATGACAACTGACGTAAACTCTGTTCAGAATACATTCGTTATGATGATAAGAATGATGTTCCGTGCTCCTGTTATGCTTATCGTAGCACTTGTGATTACAATTTCAATGAATAAAGAAGTTTCAAAGGCATTTCTCGTGTCACTTCCTCTTATTGCAATTATTCTTATAATTTTTGCACCGATAGCATTAAAGAGATTCAAGAAAATGCTTGAAATGTTTGACGGTTTCAATGCATCAATTCAGGAAAACCTTACAAATATTCGTGTTGTAAAAGCGTTTGTTCGTTCAGAGCACGAAAAGGATAAGTTCAAAAAGGCAAACAACGAGCTTATGAAAGCAGGAATTCACGCTGAAAAGCTTATGATTATGGGTATGCCGACATTTACTATTATTATGTATGGCACTGTCCTTGCGATTCTTTATATTGCAGCAAAGGCAATTTCTTATGAAACATTGCTTATCGGTGATTTCTCTGCAATTTTCACATACATTATGCAGATTCTCATTCACTTCCTTATGGTTGTTTTGCTTATTGCACAGTTCTTTATGTCACAAGCAAGTGCAAAGCGTATTCTTGAGGTTGTTGAGGAAATTCCAAGCATCCGTGACGATGATGCAACACAGAGCGTTGTGAAGGATGGCTCAATCGAATTCGATAATGTTACATTCAGTTATGAGGGTGCATCACTTCCAACTATCAACAACGCAAGCTTTAAAATAGGCAGCGGTGAAATGGTTGGTATTATCGGTGCAACAGGCTCTGCAAAATCAAGCCTTGTTCAGCTTATTCCACGACTTTATGATGTGAACGAAGGTCAGGTCAAGGTCGGTGGCGTGAACGTAAAGGATTATAAAATTCAAGCACTTCGTGAAGAAGTTAGTATGGTGCTTCAGAAAAACGTGCTTTTCTCAGGTACAATCGCAGAAAACCTTCGTTGGGGCAACAAAGATGCAACTGACGAAGAACTTGTTGCTGCTTGTGAAATTGCCGATGCACATAACTTTATTTCATCATTCCCTGACGGCTACAACACAGATTTAAGTCAGGGTGGTGTGAATGTTTCAGGTGGACAGAAGCAAAGACTTTGTATTGCCAGAGCAATTCTTAAAAAGCCAAAAATTCTTATTCTTGACGACTCAACAAGTGCTGTTGATACATTTACAGATTCAAAAATCAGAACAGGACTTCGTGCTTGTATTCCTGATACTACAAAGATTATTATTGCTCAAAGAATTTCATCTGTTGCAGATTGCGACAAGATTATCATTCTTGATGAGGGTAGTATAAACGATATCGGTACGCACGAGGAATTGCTTGAGCGTAACGAGATTTATAAAGATATTTACGAGTCACAGCAAAAGGGTAGTGACGATTTTGATATAGTAGGAGGTGGAGAATAATGGCAGGACCAATGGGTGGAGGACCGGGTAACCGTGGCAGAGGCAGACCTGTGCAAAAACCTAAAAATGCAAAAGGCACAATCACAAGACTTTTAAAATACATTCTTGAACAAAAAGGCCTGTTTTTTGGTATGCTTATTTTTGCTGCCATAAGCTCAATTGCATCTGTTTCAGGCTCATTATTCATCAAACCTATTATTGACGATTTTCTTACACCACTTATCGGTAAGAATTTTGAAGGCCCACTTGTTACTGAGCTTTTCAAAATGATGGGTATTATGGCTTGTGTTTTCTTTGGTGGTGCTATTGCATCCTACGGCCAGTCAAAATGCTCCGTATGGCTTACACAGAAAACTCTTAACAAGCTTCGTAAGGATTTGTTTGATTCACTTGCTGACTTGCCAATCAGCTTTTTCGACTCACGACCAAACGGTGAAATTATGAGCCGTTTCACAAATGACGTTGAAACCTTAAGACAATTCATAAGCCAGGGACTTACACAGTTTATTTCATCAGGCGTTATGATTATCGGTTCATTCTGCATTATGCTTTATCTCAGCTGGCAGATGACACTTGTGGTTATCGCAATGGTGTGTGTAATGGTTTTCGTTACGAAAACTCTTGGTAAAAAGAGTGCCTTCTTCTTTAAGAAACAGCAGGAGCAGTTAGGTGCTGTAAATGGTTATATCGAAGAAATTATTGAGGGACAAAAGGTTGTTCAGGTGTTTAACCACGAGGAAGAGGTTGTTGCTCATTTCGGTGAAGTAAACGAAAATCTTCGTAAGGCTGCAACAAGCGCAAATACTTTTGCAAGTATGTTAGGGCCTATTATGAACAATCTTTCTCACATAACTTATGCACTTACTGCTGCTTTGGGTGGACTTTTAGCAATTAAAGGTGTAATGTCACCCGGTGAAATCGTTGCGTTCTTGCAGTATATCAGAAGCTTCACACAGCCTATTTCAAACATAACTCAGCAGTTCAATAATGCATTTATGGCTCTTGCGGGTGCTGAAAGAATTTTTGAAATTATTGACCAGAAGCCTGAAATCGACGAGGGCTATGTTGTGCTTGTCAATGCAACAGTTGACGAAAATGACAACATCCACGAAACAGAAAAGCACACAGGTGTATGGGCTTGGAAGCATACTCATGGTGATGGTACTGTCACATATACTCGTCTTGCAGGTGACATTGTTTTTGAAGATGTAACATTCGGCTACACAGACGAAAAAACTGTTCTTCACGATGTTTCACTTTATGCTAAACCGGGACAGAAAATCGCATTCGTTGGCTCAACAGGTGCAGGTAAGACAACTATTACAAATCTTATCAATCGTTTCTATGAAATCAATGACGGTAAAATTCGTTATGATGGAATAAATATTCAGAAAATTAAAAAAGACGATTTGCGTCGTTCATTGGGCATTGTTCTTCAGGATACACACCTTTTCACAGGCACAATTGAAGAAAATATCCGTTATGGTAATCTCGATGCTACTCACGAGCAGATTGTGGAAGCAGCAAAACTTGCAAATGCTCATTCATTCATCACACATCTTCCTGAGGGATATGACACAATGCTTACAGGTGACGGCTCAAACCTTTCACAAGGACAGCGTCAGCTTATTTCGATTGCTCGTGCTGCAGTTGCTGACCCACCTGTGCTTATCCTTGACGAGGCAACAAGCTCAATCGACACAAGAACTGAAAAACTCATTGAGCAGGGTATGGATAAGCTTATGCACGGCAGAACAGTTTTCGTTATTGCTCACAGACTTTCAACAGTCCGTAACGCCAATGCAATTATGGTGCTTGAAAACGGACGAATCATTGAGCGTGGCGACCATGATGACCTGATTTCACAAAAAGGAAAGTATTATCAGTTATATACCGGTAATTTCACAGAAAATTGATTCTTTTTCCGCAATACTTCCTCGCTCTCAACTCGCAGTATACCTGATACAGCATCGTTTCGGCGAGATTGTCTTGCAAAAAAATAATTCAATTTTATTAGTTGTGGATTATTTTTCTCTTATGCAAATTATAATTTATAGGGATATTGCCTTCCCCTTGAGGGGAAGGTGGATTTGCCGTAAGGCAAAGACGGATGAGGTGGAAAACCTAATATAACGGATACTTCGTATCCTACACCTCATCAGTCTCGCATATGCTCGACAGCTTCTCCTCAAGGAGAAGCCTTTTTTTATTGTTTTTAATGTTTTTTGTCAAATTTTGTAACAAAGTGCACAAATGCGTGTAATGAAATTTGTTACGGATTTGAACAAATTGTGCAAAATATACTTGAAATCGATTTTTTGTAGTGATAAAATATATCTGTATAAGTATAATTGCGAGGTGATGAAAGTGGCGGAATTTCAAAACAACAGTTATGAGGCGCAGGTGCCTGTATATCTGTTTCACCAGGGGAACAATGCCCGTGCTTATGAGTACATGGGGGCTCATCGTGTGGATGATGACACAGTTGTTTTCCGAACCTGGGCACCAAATGCAACGGCTGTAAGCGTCAGCGGTGATTTCAATGGCTGGAATGATGAGGCTGATAAGGCTGAGCGAATTACTGCAGGTGGTATCTGGGAGGTTTATGTTAAAAATGTAAAGCTTTATGATTCATATAAATTCTGCATTACAACAAAAGACGGCAGAAAACTTATGAAAAGTGACCCTTATGGTTATCATATGGAAACTCGTCCTGATAATGCAACAAAATACTATGAACTCGGTTCATACAAGTGGACAGACCATAAATGGGAAAAGGCTAAACGAGAAAAAGCTCAATATGACCGACCTGTAAATATCTATGAGGTTCATTTCGGTTCATGGAAACAGTATGATGACGGTAATTTCTATTCGTACCGTAAAATGGCAGAGGAGCTTATTCCGTATGTAAAGGAAATGGGATATACTCACATCGAGTTTATGCCACTTACTGAATTTCCTTTCGACGGCTCGTGGGGTTATCAGGTAACAGGATACTTTGCAGCAACATCAAGATACGGCACACCTGACGATTTGATGTATCTTATTGATATGTGCCATAAAAATGATATCGGTGTTATTCTTGACTGGGTACCTGCTCATTTCCCAAAGGATGCCAACGGACTTTATGAGTTTGACGGTACACCTTGTTATGAATATGCTGATGTGCGAAAAGGTGAACATCTTGAATGGGGAACAAAGGTTTTTGACTTCGGTAGAAACGAGGTTCAGTCCTTCCTTATTTCAAGTGCTATGTTCTGGCTTGATAAATACCATATCGACGGACTTCGAGTTGACGCAGTTGCTTCAATGCTCTATCTCAATTATGGCAGAGATGACGGCCATTGGATTGCAAACAAAGACGGTGGCGTTGAGAATCTTGAAACTGTGGCATTCCTTAACAAACTCAGTATGAATGTTTTCCGTGACTATCACGGAAGCTTACTTATTGCAGAAGAAAGCACAGCGTGGCCAATGGTTACAAAGCCTGTTTATATGGGTGGCCTTGGATTTAACTATAAGTGGAATATGGGTTGGATGAACGATATTCTCCGTTATTTCTCAACAGACCCACTTTACAGAAAAGGTAATCACGGGTGCATCACATTCTCATTCTTCTATGCATTTTCGGAGAATTTCATTCTTCCCATTTCGCATGATGAGGTTGTTCACGGTAAGAAGTCACTTCTTGACAAAATGCCCGGTGACTATAATGACAAATTCCATTCAATGCGTGCATTCTTAGGCTATATGTATGCACATCCCGGAAAGAAGCTTCTCTTTATGGGACAGGAATTCGGTCAGTTTATTGAGTGGGACGAAAAGAAGCAGCTTGACTGGTTCCTGCTTGATTATGACGCACACAGAAATCTTCAGAAGTATGTCAGGGAGCTGAATCATTTCTATAAGGAAAATTCACCCATGTGGGAAATCGACTTCTCATGGGAAGGCTTCCGATGGA
>JAZOWH010000149.1:0-9877 GCA_045659165.1 Candidatus Fimenecus sp.
AAGGAGGAAAGTATATGTATTCAGAAAATTTTCAGAAATCAATTGCTGCAGTTGAAGCAGCAAGAGAAAAGAATATTGCTTTAGAGCCACAGCGTATGACAGCTCAGCAGAAAGAAGACTTACTTGCAACTTTCCATCCTGTCTATAAAAAAGATGAATTTGCAGTATTAAAAATCGATGCTAATAAGGGCGATAAAGTTCCTACAGAATTGGCAGAAATGCTTCAGGCACACAGCCGTATCACAGCTGATTGTGTTGACCTTTCAAAGCCTGATTATGAAACTGGCGTTCTTATTATCGGTGGTGGCGGAGCTGGTGCATCTGCTGCTATTGAAGCAAACGAAGCAGGCGCTGATGTTATGATTGTAACAAAGCTTCGAATTGGTGATGCTAACACAATGATGGCAGAAGGTGGTATTCAGGCTGCTGATAAGCCAAATGATTCACCTGCAATTCACTTTGTTGACGCTTTCGGTGGCGGTCACTTCGCAGCAAAGAAAGAACTTCTTTCAAAACTTGTTTGTGATGCTCCTGAAGCAATTCAGTGGCTCAGCAACCTCGGTGTTGAATTCGACAAAGAAGCTGACGGTACAATGGTTACTACTCATGGTGGTGGTACATCACGTAAGCGTATGCACGCTGCAAAGGACTATTCAGGCGCAGAAATCATGAGAACTCTTCGTGACGAAGTACTCAACCGTAAGATTCCTGTAGTTGATTTCACAGCTGCAATCGAACTCATTATGGACGAAAACGGCAACGCTGCTGGTGCAGTCCTTATGAATATGGAAACAAAAGAACTCCTTGTTGCAAAAGCAAAGACAGTTATTATTGCAACAGGTGGTGCAGGTCGTATGCACTATCAGGGCTTCCCTACATCAAACCACTACGGTGCTACTGCTGACGGTCTTGTTCTCGGTTACAGAGTTGGCGCAAAGCTTCTCTATGCTGAAACACTTCAGTACCACCCAACAGGTGTTGCTTATCCAGAACAGATTTTTGGTGCTCTTGTTACTGAAAAAGTTCGTTCATTGGGCGCAAAGCTTGTTAACGTAAACGGTGATGTATTTATGCATCCACTTGAAACACGTGACGTTGCTGCTGCTTCAATTATCCGTGAATGTTCAGAAAGAGGCACTGGTGTTGACACAGGTAATGGACAGGGTGTTTGGCTTGATACACCAATGATTGAAAAAATCGGTGGTGAAGGCACAATCATGAAGAGAATTCCTGCTATGTGGAGAATGTTCGACAAGTATGGCATTGATATCCGCAAAGAGCCAATTCTCGTTTACCCAACATTACACTATCAGAACGGTGGTCTTGATATCACTCCTGATTGTATGACAACAAATGTTGAAAACTTATTTGTTGCTGGTGAGGCTGTTGGTGGAATTCACGGTAAGAACAGACTTATGGGTAACTCATTGCTTGATATTATCGTATTCGGTAGAAGCGCAGGTATGAGTGCTGCTGCTAAGGCAAAGAATGTTACTGTAGGTGAACTTACACTTAAGCATATCGAAAAATTTGAAAATGAAATCGCAGAAGCAGGAATTGAAACAGAAGTTGTTTCACCTAAACTTTTGCCTGATTACACAAACAAAAGATAAGGAAAGAGGCAAATAAAATAATGTCATTATTAGGTGGAATTATCTCAATTAGTAATACTTATACATTCTTTTTAGTGCTTTTCGCAGTTCTTCTTTTTGGTTATCTTATCGGTAGAATAACTATAAAAGGCGTATCATTAGGTGATGCAGGCGTATTTATTATCGCATTGCTTTTCGGAGCACTCTTCTTTAATATGAATGAAGCTGGCGAACTCCTGTTTGCAGCATCTTCAAAGCCATATGACTTTTCAGCAGGGCTTACAATAGTTGAGGCACTTGGCCTTATCCTTTTCGTAACATCAGTTGGATATATCGCAGGTCCAAAATTCTTTGGTAACTTCAAGAAAAACTTTAAATCATATGTTCTTCTTGGTATTGTGATTATCCTTGTTGGTGGACTTTCTGCTGTTGGTTGTATACTTGCTGGTGATGTAATCGGTTACGGTTCATCTATTGAAACTCGTGAAGGCTTTGTAGCAATGATTGTTGGCTTGCTTTCAGGTTCATTGACATCAACACCTGCATTCTCTGCAGCAAAAGCAACTGTTGCAGCTGAATATACTGGCCTTGTTTCAGTTGGACACGGTATCGCATACATCTTCGGTGTTGTTGGTGTTGTTCTCTTCGTTCAGATTATCCCTAAATTAACAAAGGCTAATATGGAAGAAGAACGCGCTAAGTTAGTAGTTAAAGAAGAAAAAAAAGAAGAAAAGAAACAGGTTAAACTTTTCGAAATCGACCATATGGGTATTGCAGGATTTGCTCTTGCAGCTATTCTTGGTACAGTTGTTGGTCAGATTAAAATTCCTCTTTCTTCAGAGGTTTATCAGGAACATGCTTCTCACTCACAACAACAGGTGGTTGCTTGCTTATGAGCTTGATTCTCGGTCACTTTGGCAGACTTGGTCGTATAAGCATTATGCCAAAACAGAGCACTCTTAAACTCTTCAGAGAATTGGGACTCGTTCTCTTCCTTGTTGGTGCAGGTATCCCAGGTGGTGCAGAATTCGTTGCAAACTTTGACCCAATGTACTTTGTATATGGCGTTGTAATGACAATCTTCCCATTGATTGCAGGTTACTTGTTTGCAAAATATGTTCTTAAATTAAGCTTGCTTAATAACCTTGGTTCAATCACAGGTGGTATGACAAGTACACCAGCTCTTGGAACACTTATCTCAACTGCAGGAACAGAAGACGTTGCTGCTGCTTATGCTGCAACATATCCAATCGCTCTTATCGCAGTTGTATTGGTTTCACAGCTTATCGTAATTATGTTCTAATAAAAGACAAAAAAATTGACATCCTATGGAAATTACCATGGGATGTCTTTTTTTATATTTATTTGATAATATTATGAACATCAATCTTGATATCTCTTGTTGAATTCAGCACGACGTTCTGAAGAAATACGCATCATACTACGCATTTCTTCACGATTATTATTCTTGACACATTCATATAAACGGTCAAAGGTTTTTCTGTACTTATCCATTTCTTTTAGCAAAGCTTCACGGTTAGATAAAAACAACTCACTCCACATATCATCGTTAATATTAGCAATTCTTGTCAAATCTCTAAAAGAGTCACCTGTGTAGAATACAAGACCAGGATTATCATTTGCACACATAAGTGAAACGGCTATACAGTGAGTAAGCTGTGAAAGAAAAGCAATCATTTCGTCGTGCTTTTCAGGATTAAGAACAGATATTCGTGCAAATCCAAGAATTTCTCCAAGTTCTTTGCATAATTCAATTGCACCAAATGTGTTTTTATCAGTAGGTACTACAATATAGTTAGCATCCTTGAAAATTGCATCATCACTGTTACGGACACCACTTAATTCACGACCAGCCATGGGATGTGCTGCAATAAATTCTACACCAGATTTAAGTAAAGACTGAATTTCATAAACAATACAACCTTTTACACCAGTAACATCTGTCAGAATAGTTCCTTCTTTTATAAAGTCACCATATGTCTTTATCCATTCGACAAAGATATGAGGATATAGGGCAAATACAATGATATCGGCATTTTCAATTAGTTCTATTTCCACATTGATACTACCGTGGTCAATAATCCCTTGGTTTATTGCATAATCAATGTCATCCTGTTCTTTTGTTATAGCAGAAACATAATATCCTTTTTTCTTTAATGCCTTTGCATAACACCCACCGAGTAAACCTAAGCCGATAATCAGGAATTTTTTAGATTTATCAATTTTTTTCATTTTTTCACCTTAAATATGTATTTCTTTTTCAAATGAGCCTACAATTTTCAAGTTAGAGCAACATTCCTTTAATTGTGTCAACATGGCTTTGCCTTTTTCACTGTTTATATTGCCTTCACCTTCAACATAAAAGAAATAATCCCAGACCAATTCTTTTGTAGGTCGACTCTTTAATGCTTTAAGGTTGAATCCGTGTTGTCCAATAACAGAAATTGCCTCACCAAGAGAACCCGCTGTATTTTTAACAGTAAATAACATAATGAATCGCTCATCAAGTGGTGTAGGCTTTCTGTTGGAACGTGAGAACACTGCAAAACGAGTTGTATTTGTACCACTATCGTTAATTTTTTCTGATATAACTTGTAAGCCAAATTGTTCAGCTGCTTTTATACTACCAATTGCAGCAATTGTTTTATTGTTCATTTCAGAAACTAATTTAGCCGCAACAGCAGTATTGACTGCATTTTCAGTTTCAAAGTTGTGTTTTTCAATATAAGCGGCACATTGTCCCAATGCTTGTGGATGACTGATAACTTTTTTTATGTCAGATAGTGTTGCACCTTTTACTCCAAGAAGGTTTTGCACTACTTCTGCTTCGTAAACACCATTTATATAAAGCGAACCGAAAAATGCAAGGTCCAAAACATTTCCTACGTCACCGTTGAAACTATTTTCAATAGGAAGAACAACACAGTCACATTCTCCCTTTTCAACAGCACGATAGGCAGCCTTGAAATCGGCATATGGTAAACATCTTGCAGCAGGGAAAATGCGTTGTGCTGCAAGATTGGCAAAAGCTCCTTCTACACCACTATAAGCAACCGTCATACCTTCCATAAGTCTGTGCTGTAAGTCTTTTGAAAGCTTGATATTGTTCCTTAAGAAATTTACATAATATGATTTGTAATCCTCATTCATAATATAGTTAGAATTACGCTCGATTATATCGTTTTCTCTGACAAAGTCGTCAACTGGTAACCCATTTTCTTGTTTATATGCTGCGATTACCTTTGCTGCATCCATACGCATTTCAAACAAGTTTGCCATTTCTTTATCAACTTTGTTTATTAATTCTCTTGCATTTTGAAGTTTGCTCATCAGGTTGACTCCTAATCGATTAAAGTTTATCAGCAATATCAAAGATTAATTTTTCTGTTTTCTCCCAACCAAGACAAGGGTCTGTGATTGATTTACCATAAACATGTTCTCCAATTGCCTGTGCACCATCTTCAATATAGCTTTCAATCATCAATCCCTTAACAAGGTGCTTGATGTCACCATTCTGATTACGGCTATGAACAATATCTTTTGCAATACGAATCTGTTCAAGATATTTCTTTCCTGAATTGTTATGATTGGTATCAACAATAACAGATGGATTTGCAAGTCCGGATTTCATATACATTTCATTTACATGAAGAAGGTCTTCATAATGATAATTAGAAACGCTTTTACCTGTATAATCAATGTAGCCACGCAAAATAGCGTGTGATAAAGGATTACCTTCACTTGTAACTTCCCAACCACGATAGAGGAATGTGTGGCTTGATTGTGCAGCAGTAATAGCGTTCATCATAACAGTAAGGTCACCACCTGTAGGGTTTTTCATACCAACAGGAATAGCAAGTCCACTTGCAGTTAATCTGTGCTGTTGATTTTCAACTGAACGGGCACCAATTGCAACATATGAAAGAAGGTCAGAGAGATAACGATGGTTTTCAGGATAGAGCATTTCATCAGCACAAGAAAAACCATAATCACGCAAAGCAGATAAGTGCAATTCGCGAATCGCAACAATTCCCTTATACATATCAGGTTTTCCGTCAGGGTCCGGTTGATGAAGCATACCTTTGTATCCCTGACCTGTTGTTCTTGGCTTGTTTGTATAAATTCTAGGAATGATAATGATTTTATCTGAAACCTGTTCTTCTACTTTGCGAAGACGAGAAATGTAATCAAGTACAGACTCGCTGTGGTCAGCAGAGCAAGGTCCGATTATCAAAATAAATTTATCAGAAGCGCCTTCAAAAACTTTGCTGATTTGTTCATCACGTTCAGCCTTGATTTTAGTCATTTTTTCAGTCAAAGCGAACTCTTTTTTTACTTCCTGTGGAATAGGAATTTTTCGTTGAAAATTCATATTCATTTTTATTACCTCTACTTTCTTTTTAAAACATATGTTTATCCTAAAAAAATAAAAATCCGCATATGTTTAATGCAAAAAGCACAACACCTGCGGACTGTTCGTCATATTTAATCCAAAGAAATTATCTCTCGGATATCACAGAAGACGAGCAGCCCTTTTTAAAATAATAAAAGAAAAAGAAAATATATTATTTTTCATTATTGCTACCTCCTCGTGATCTATTAAATTTACTATATCACTTTAATACGATAAAGTCAATAGTTTTTTTGAAATTATACTTTGTATTGTACTTTTATAATAATGTGTATTAAGTTTGAAATCCTTTTGGCTAAAACTTGATATAAATAAAGCAACGCTATTTGATGATATAAATCGTCAGATAGCGTTGTACTTTATTATAATTTATTTATTGATTATTTGTTCTGGAAATACTTAACAGCTGCTTCAAACATACGGATATCGTATTCACCAGGTACGTTGCGGTAAAGACCGTCACCGATACGCTCACTGTGACCCATCTTACCGAATACACGACCGTCAGGAGATGTAATACCTTCAATTGCACACAATGAACCGTTAGGATTGAAGTTAATATCTGCAGTAGCGTTACCGTCAAGGTCAACATACTGTGTAGCAATCTGTCCATTAGCAGCAAGTTCTGCAATCAATTCAGGAGAAGCAAGGAATTTACCTTCACCGTGAGAAATAGGTACATTTACTACATCGCCAACATTCATGAGGCTAAGCCATGGAGACTTTGTTGAAGCAATACGTGTATGAACGATTCTGCTTTGGTGACGACTGATGTTGTTGAATGTAAGAGTAGGACAATTTTCATCAGTGTCGATAATCTTTCCGTAAGGAACAAGACCGAGCTTGATAAGTGCCTGGAATCCGTTACAGATACCGCACATAAGACCGTCACGGTTATCAAGAAGGTCTGTAACTGCTTCTTTAACAGCAGGGTTACGGAAGAAAGCAGTAATAAACTTAGCAGAACCATCAGGTACGTCACCGCCTGAGAAACCACCAGGAATGAAAATCATCTGGCTCTCTCTTACCTTTGCAGAGAAGCCTTCAACACTTCTTGCAACATCTTCAGCAGTAAGGTTTCTGATTACAAAAATTTCAGCTTCAGCACCAGCTTTTTCAACTGCACGAGCAGAGTCGTATTCACAGTTAGTGCCTGGGAATACAGGGATAAGAACCTTAGGCTTAGCAACCTTGTTTGCAGGAGCAACACTACACTTGCCTTCGAAAGAGTATGTAGGAATTTCTCCCTTATCTTCTTTAGCCTTAGTAGGGTATACATCTTCAAGTGTTGCAGTATGTAATTCATAAAGTTCTTCTATTGTAGCACAGTCATCGTCAAGTTTGATTACAGGCTCTTCAGTAGTTGTACCGATTTTCATTACGCCTGGAATTTCAACATCTTCAGTAAGCTCTGCAACAAGGAATCCCCACATACCGAGATGCCAGTTTTCCTTAAGTTCTGCAGAAGAAGCAAAGCCGATGTTATTACCAAATGACATCTTCATAACTGCTTCGCCGATACCGTGTTCTACTGCCCAAGCAGCCTTTACCTTGCCATCCTTGCAAAGGTTATGGAATGCTTCCCATGTAGCCTTAAGGCTTTCAGCACTCTCATCAGTTGCACCGAAGAGATATACTGGATGATTTGCCTCTTTGAACTCAGGGCTGATAACATCCTGCTTTTTGATAGGAGCAATAGCAAATGAAATAAGTGTTGGTGGAACATCCAAATCAAGGAATGTACCTGACATTGAGTCCTTACCACCAATAGCAGCAGCATTTAATTCAAGCTGAGCATCAAATGCACCAAGAAGAGCTGCAAATGGCTTGCCCCAACGTTCAGGTTCTGTTCTAAGTCTCTCAAAGAATTCCTGTAAAGTAAGATATGCAAGTTTATAATCACAACCTGCAGCAACAAGCTTTGCAACAGAGTTGTAAATTGATGCGTGAGCGCCTGTGTAAGGGTCAACTGAAAGGTGGTCAGGGTCACAACCCCAGCTGAATACACTTGCCTGGTCTGTTTCCTGACCAGGAAGAACAGGTAATACTGCAGCCATAGACTGAGTAGGAGTAAGCTGACGCTTACCGCCGTAAGGCATAATAACACTACCTGCACCGATAGTTGAGTCGAAGCGTTCAACAAGACCTCTTTGGCTTGCTGTACGAAGGTCAGCAGCCATTTCACGTAATGAGCCGTACATAGCTTTGCTCAATACAGTAAGGTCTTTTTCTGTAACTGTAACATTAGTATGTTTGATTGCACCGTTTGTGTCAAGGAAAGCACGGCTAAGGTCAGCAATGATATTGCCTTTCCATTTCATTACCATGCGTTCTTCTTCTGTAACAACAGCAACACGATATGCTTCAAGGTTTTCTTCTTGAGCATATGCAATGAATTTATCTGCATCTTCAGCAGCAACAACAACTGCCATACGTTCCTGTGATTCAGAAATAGCAATTTCTGTTCCGTCAAGACCTTCATACTTTTTACGTACTGCATCAAGGTCAATCTGAAGACCTGGAGCAAGTTCACCGATAGCAACAGAAACACCGCCTGCACCGAAGTCATTACAACGCTTGATTAAACGAGTAACTTCTGCATTACGGAAAAGTCTCTGAATTTTTCTCTCTTCAGGAGCATTACCTTTCTGAACTTCAGAAGCCATTGTTGTAAGTGATTTCATATTGTGGCTCTTTGATGAACCTGTAGCACCACCGATACCGTCACGGCCTGTACGTCCACCAAGAAGTACAATTACATCACCTGGAGCAGGACGTTCACGACGTACATTATAAGCAGGAGCAGCAGCAACTACTGCACCACATTCCATACGTTTTGCAACAAAGCCTTCGTGATAAATTTCAGCAACATGACCTGTAGCAAGACCAATCTGATTACCATAAGAAGAATAACCTGCAGCTGCTGTTTGACAGATTTTACGCTGAGGAAGTTTGCCTGATAATGTTTCAGCAATAGTTTTTCTTGGGTCACCTGCACCTGTTACACGCATTGCCTGATGAACATATGCACGACCTGAAAGAGGGTCACGGATACAACCACCGATACATGTAGCAGCACCACCGAAAGGCTCAATTTCTGTAGGATGGTTGTGAGTTTCATTTTTGAACATAAGAAGCCAATCCTGGTCTTCACCATTTACAGTTGCTGTAACATGGATAGAGCAAGCATTGATTTCTTCACTTTCGTCAAGTTCAGGAAGAAGTTCGCGTTTCTTAAGTGTCTTTGTACCGATAGTAGCAATATCCATCAAAGTCTGAGGACGAGCTGCTGCTTTTTCTTCGCCATAAACTTCTACTCTTGCAGCAAGATAACGCTCATAAGCTTCCTGTACTGCAGGGTCATCAATGCGAACATTGTCAATGTGAGTAGAGAATGTTGTATGACGACAATGGTCAGACCAATAAGTATCAACAACACGGATTTCTGTAATAGTAGGGTCTCTGTGCTCTGTATCTCTGAAATATGCCTGAAGGAACTTAAGGTCATCAAGGTCCATTGCAAGTCCTTTTTCATCAAGAAGGTTACTAAGTGCAGCTTCATCCATAGTGATAAAGCCTTCAACAGTAGCAACTGTTTCTGGAGCAGCATATTCAGCTGTAAGTGTTTCAGGTAATTCAAGAGCTGCTTCACGGCTTTCAACTGCATTGATTACATGATTTTTGAAAGCAGCAATATCAGCATCTGTTAAAGCACCGTAAAGAGCATAAACCTTTGCAGTACGGATAAGAGGGCGTTCACCCTGTGAAATAATCTGAATACACTGAGCAGCAGAGTCAGCTCTCTGGTCGAACTGACCTGGAAGAGCTTCTACTGCAAAAACGTATGCCTCAG
>JAZOWH010000150.1:0-1950 GCA_045659165.1 Candidatus Fimenecus sp.
TTCGTTTCGTCTGTTCCAACGCTTACCGATTGCACGAGAAGTATAACCACCAACAGCGTGGTTTGTCATAACCAGTTCGTTGTTCCATACAGGTAATTTCTGTTTTGTTTCTTCAGGTAAAGCATCAATATCGTGGAAAATCTGGTCAGCAGGAGCAGATAAAACCTCAATATCACTTGTGTTATTCTTTGCAATTTCGTCACATACAGTTTTAACAGATGGCTCTTTTGGTGCGCCACCTCTGTCACCAACACCGTGGAATACAGTGGTCATTGGTAAGTCATACTGTTCGTTGTCCTTTAACTTGTCCTTAATGAACTTCTTGTCACGTACTTTAAGAAGTGTTGTCACATAAGAACCTGGATTTGTGTTGCCATATACATAATTTCCGTCAACGCCATACCATTTGCCAAGGTCAAAAGGAATTCCATAAGCAGAACCCCAAGTGAGTTTTTGTGTTGTGAAGCCTTTAAGGTTTGCATGGTGCATAATTGATGGCAAAGCATAGCCAAAGCCGAAACAGTCAGGAAGGAAAATATCGCAACTGCGTTTGCCAAAATTCTTGTGGAAATATTCGTTGCCGAAAAGGATGTTTCTGAAAAGTGCTTCAGGAGAAGGCACATTTACATCACCGTTTTCAAAGGCACTACCACAAACATTCCATTTGCCATCTGCAATATGAGATTTCATCTTTTCCCACATTTCAGGGTAGTATTCTTTCATAAGTTCATAACGATATGAGCCTTCAAAATTGAATTTATAATCAGGATATTTTTCAAAAAGTTCAAAATTATCAGTAAGAGTTTTGCGTATGTATTTGTCCACCGTTGTTTCAAAATCCCAACTCCAGATAGTGTCAAGATGGGCGTTTGAAATGGTATATATCTTTTTCTTTCCCATAAAAAGCCTCCAACGAAAATATATACTTTGATTATATAGATTGAGCATAAAAAAATCAACAATTTAAGTTTAAAATTTATGGAAAAATACTCGACAGATTTGATAAAAATTGTTAGAATATATAATAGTATAGTTTGATTTTATTTAAGAAGGGTGACGGTTAATGAAAAAAGTTATATCATTGGTTCTTGTTCTTATGATGATAATGTCTGTTCTTGTGTCATTTACAGGTAGTAGTGTGTCAGAAAAGATTATTCCGTCACTTAATATTTCAGCAGACAATATTTCATATGCAGTAAGTGACAGCCTTTATGGAATTTCACTTGGTAATACAGGTAATGCCATTGATGGTGGACTTGTTTCAAATCTTGTTAATAACAATTCCTTTGAGTACAGTAACAACCCTGTGGCAGGTTGGGAAATTTCATCACAAACATATGGCATTATGTCAGAAGAAGGTCTTAACGATAATAATAAAAATTATCTTTCTGTTACTGTTGATGGTCAAGGAAAAATTGAAAACACAGGTTATTCCGAAGTGTACAACTACAAAACCTATCAGGTGAATTCAAAAAAATCAACTGAGCCTGATATGCCTTTTAAAGCAAAGGAAATCTATCGTTTTTCGGCATATTTCAAGAATGTTGACTATACAGGCACATTGACAGCATCTCTCAATGCACCTGGAAACAAGGAAAAATATCAGTTCAATATTGACACTTGCAACGAGTGGACTTATGTCAGCCTTGAAATCAAGTCTGATGTTACAGCCGATGGCTCATTGTTATTGACATTTGAGGGTGAAGGCAATTTTTATATGGACTATGTGACACTTGTTCCTATGAGTAGTTACGGCTTTGGCAGTGAACAATGGCAATATGTGTCCTTGAGAAGTGACCTTGTAAAGTCAATTTATAATCTTTCACCATCTTTTATCCGTTTTTCAGCAGGGGAGTTTGACAAATCTGCAACTGTTGAAGAGTTAGGTAGTTGGAAAAACACAATTGGTCCTCTTGAGGCAAGAAAGCAATCTTTTGCTCATACAAGTAA
>JAZOWH010000151.1:0-2399 GCA_045659165.1 Candidatus Fimenecus sp.
AGAATATGGTTCACCCTCGGAATTAAGCATTGGTTCACCATTTTCGTCAAGATAACGGACATCTGACTGAAAAAGTCCCGGAATAACGATTGACGGGCAATTGTTACAGTCACAGGATGCGTCAATAGCAGTTGCAGAAAATGCTAACATAGAGAAAAGTAATGAAAGTATAAGTACAACTGAAATGATTTTTGGACGGATTGATTTCATAAAAAGATTCCTCCTTTTTATTATAATGGAATTATACATCATACTTAGTAGGTTTTCAATAAAAAAAGCGTACAGATTTTTACTCTGTACGCTTTTTTGTATTACATTATTTAATTGGTGAAATTCGGAATGTGTATGTGTATTCCTTGTTTGGTTTTAACTGATACTTTTCACGAACCTGTGCGTCACCTGGCATATCGCCACCAACACCAATTTGATTTAAGTCAACATTGAATGTTGTAATGTCATAGTGTGGTAATTCGTGGATATGCTTTGCAAGATGTAACTGGTCCTGAGTGTAATGCCATGCGCTGAAACAGATTGGTGTGTCACCCATAGCTTCAAAACGAAGACCTTTATTTTCCTTGTTTCTGATTTCAACCCATCTTACATCAGTACGGTTACCGTTTTCCTGTGGTCGCATATAGTGATGCTCAAGGTCGGCAACACTCTTTTCGTGGAGAGTAATCTTACCACCAGTTTTTCTGTCGAAGTATGTTTCGTGAGGACCACGACCATACCATTTAACCTGGTCGAATTCACGAAGAAGTCCCATCATTGTACCGAAACGAGTAAGATTAAATGCTTTTGGTGTACCTGTATGAGAAATTTCAATGCTACCATCAGGATTTACCACAAATACAGAGGTAACACCTGAGAAGAACTGAACATTCCAGTTAATTGTAACAACAAGCTGTCCTTTGCTGTTCTTTTCAGCACTCTTAACTGTTCCTTTTGCACTCTTTGTTGCTCTCTGCCAGTTGAGATATGGTGCGAATGGAAGCAAGAAAGGAATAAAGTTAAGATTTGAGAAATCGTTATCTGTAAGTGCACGGAAATAGTTAGGTGCGACAGGAGATTTCAAGTATTCCTTATTATCATATTTAAGTGATACGATTTTACCACCATCAACCTTAATGCTGAAGTTATCACCATTTGCAAGCACTTCGTTACCATTTTTAACGAATGTAACATTACCATCATAAGTTTTTTCTTTTGTTGCTGATTCTTTAACAACAAACTGGTCAAAGCTCTGTTCATATCCTGCTTCGCACCAAGGTTTTGCAGTCTTATTAAGGAATGAAACAATGAGTACACATTCTTTTTCAGGAAGAGTAGTCAAATCATAAGGAATTGTGAAGTCAACTTCTGATAGTGGAGCACAGTTGATATCAACAACACCACTCTGTACTTCAACACCTTCTGCCTGTAAACTCCATTTGAATTCGATATCAGCAAGGTCAGTAAAGAGTTTCTTGTTAATAAGAGTGAATTCGCCTTTTTTAAGGTCTTTTTCCTTAACCTTGATTTCACAGTAAACCTTCTTAACCTCAAAGTATGATGGATGAGGCTTTCTGTCTGCTGTGATAATACCGTTAGCATTAAAATATGTGTTACTGCCTGTCATAGCAGTTGTGTTTGGAAGGTGAGTATATCTGCCTGGTTCATATTGTTCAAAGTCAGTACCGTAAAGCCACTGGTCACCATCAGGTGTCTTTCTACGGATAGCCTGGTCAACAAAGTCCCAGATGTATCCGCCACACATATGCTCGTATGCTTCAAAGTCATCCATATATTCCTGGAAGTTACCAAGGCTGTTTTCCATAGCGTGAGCATATTCACAAAGGAGAACAGGTCTGCAGTAATCCTCTTTCTTGATTGGCTTTGAGTCAGCAGCAAGAGCATTTGCGATATTGTCATAAAGAGTGATTTCAATAGGTTCTTTGTTGCAGAGTTTCTTCATAACACTTTCAACAGGATACATTCTTGAGATAACGTCACTCTTTGTAAAGTTGAAGTCACCTTCATAATGGAACTGACGAGTTGAGTCAAGCTTAAGAGCAGCTTTCTTCATTTCCATAAAGTTGTTGCCGTCACCAGCTTCGTTGCCAAGTGACCACATGAATACACAAGCGTGGTTTCTGTCACGAAGAACCATTCTTTCCATTCTGTCAACAACTGCGTCTGTCCACATTGGATTGTCACCAGGAACTCCCTTACGACGAACACCGTGAGTTTCAAGGTCGCATTCGTCCATAACATAGAAACCATATTCGTCACAGAGTTCATAGAAATATGGGTCATCAGGATAGTGAGAAGTACGAATAGAGTTAATGTTCGCATTCTTCATAAAGTTCAAGTCCTGATGATATCTTTCAGTAGGAACTGCCCAACCATTATCAGGGTCA
>JAZOWH010000152.1:0-3295 GCA_045659165.1 Candidatus Fimenecus sp.
CTGATACAAGTCAATATAATCTCTGTTAAGTCTTTTAAGACTTCCCTCAACTGCTTTAAAAATATAGTCTCTGCTGTTATCATAAAAAGTCTTTCCATTTTCGATTCTTACACCAAACTTTGTTGTTATAACGGCATTATATAAATCAGCACCCAAGGCTTCAGATAATGTTCTTTCGCTTTCACCAAGTCCGTATGTATCGGCAGTATCAAAAAAGTTAATTCCGTTTTTCACAGCCACACGAACTGCATTTATAAGTTCCTGTCTTGAAACATCGCCCCAGCCATATCCACCAAGTGGACATCCGCCCATACAAAGAGCTGAAACTTCAAGGTCTGTTTTTTTGATTTTTACTTTCTGCATAGGTATTCACCCTCATTCAGAATCTTTCTTATCTGTTGTAACAACTTCGGCTGAGCCATCATCCTCATTGCCTTCATTAGTAAGAACAGACTTTATTGTCATAAAGAAGATTTTAATATCAAGTGCCAATGAAAGATTATCAACATAATAGTTGTCATAAGCAAATCTTGCTTCAACCGTGTTTGTCTTTCTGCCATGAACTGCAGCCCATCCTGTAACACCCGGAAGAACATCAAATCGCTTTAATTCCTCTTTTGTGTATTCATCCCAGTATTTTGGGTAATATGTAAGTACAGGTCGAGGACCAATCAATGACATTTCACCTTTTATGATATTAATTAACTGTGGTAATTCGTCAAGGCTTGTTGCACGGATAAATCTACCAACAGGAGTTACTCTTGCATCACCTTTTGTGCAGAAAACTCCACCTTCCTGTTGTTCAGCACCAACGCACATTGAACGAAACTTGTACATATCATAAACTTTACCGTCTTTTCCCACACGCTGCTGAACAAAAATTGCAGGCCCTGGTGATGTTGCTTTCACAAGAATTGCAACGATTAACATCAAAGGCCACAAGAATAACAAGGCACCAAGAGCAATTGTAAAATCAAGAACTCTTTTTACGATTTTATACATACTTTACCAATCTCCCAAACTGTTTTTTCTGCAAAAACAAGCACAAAAAACCATAATAATAACATTATACTATATTTAGTGTATTATACTCCCATAGTATACAAAAGTCAATTATAATATAGTATATAATAACTAAAATTTATGCATATTTTTTCATTTTCGCAAGTTGTCTTCAACACAATATATAGTAAGTACCCATGAAATATCCACTTTGAAAAATTTGCACAAAAATTTGTGATAAATTTGTACCAAAATTTGTAAGCATAGTTTAATGTTTTCATTGACTTTATGTGGGAAACTATTATATAATAGTTTGTAATTTTCAATATGTGGTGAAATGGGCTTATTTCATTAATATGTTGTTATTTACTTTCGTATTTTTTTATATTGGAGAGATATATATGGAAAGAAAAGTCGGCACTGTTTCAAGAGGTATCCGTTGTCCTATCATCAGACAAGGCGATAATCTTGTTGACATCACAGTTACAAGTGTACTTGAAGCAGCTGAAAGTGAAGGTTTTGAAATGCGTGACAGAGACGTAGTTTCTCTCACAGAATCAATCGTAGCACGTGCTCAGGGTAACTACGCATCAGTTGATGATATTGCTGCAGATGTTAAGGCAAAGCTTGGTGGAGAAACAATCGGTGTTATCTTCCCTATTTTGTCAAGAAACCGTTTCGCAATCTGTCTTCGCGGTATTGCAAAGGGTGCTAAAAAGGTTGTTCTTATGCTCAGTTATCCAAGTGACGAAGTTGGTAACTCACTCGTTACTTATGACCAGATTGACGAAGCAGGTATCAACCCATATTCAGATGTACTTGATGAAGCAAAATACAGAGAACTTTTTGGTGAAAATAAGCACGAGTTTACAGGTGTTGACTATGTAGCATATTACTCAGACATCATCAAAGAAGCTGGTGCAGAAGCTGAAATCATCTTCGCAAATCAGCCAAAAACAATTCTTGACTATGCTGACTGTATTCTCACTTGCGATATTCATACAAGAGCAAGAACAAAGAGAATCTTAAAGGCTGCAGGCGCTAAAGTTGTTTGCGGACTTGATGATATTCTCAACGCTCCTGTTAATGGTAGTGGTTGTAACGAAAAGTATGGTCTTCTTGGTTCAAACAAGTCAACTGAAGATACAATTAAGCTCTTCCCAAGAGAATGTCAGGGACTTGTTGAGGATATTCAGGCTGAATTCCTTAAGAGAACAGGCAAGCACATCGAAGTTATGGTTTACGGCGACGGTGCTTTCAAGGACCCACAAGGTAAAATCTGGGAACTTGCTGACCCTGTTGTATCCCCTGCTCACACTGCAGGTCTTATCGGTACACCAAACGAATTAAAACTCAAATATCTTGCTGACAACGACTTTAAAGGTCTTTCAGGTGCTGAACTTAAAGAAGCAATTTCAAACAGCATTAAAGCAAAACAGGACAACCTTGTTGGTAATATGGCTTCACAGGGTACAACTCCTCGTCAGCTTACTGACCTTATCGGTTCACTTTGTGACCTTACAAGTGGTTCAGGTGACAAGGGTACTCCAATTATCCTTGTTCAGGGATATTTCGATAACTATACAGACTAATTAACATAAATGGAGGAATTCAAAATGGATTGTAATGTTAGACCCGAATCAATGGAAAGAATTACCACCAAAGCGTTAGCAGATGCTTTTATTGAAGAACAGGTTAAGCTTGTTCGTGAGCAGGTTGGCGACAAAAAAGTTCTTCTCGCACTCTCCGGCGGTGTTGACTCATCAGTTGTTGCTGCTCTTCTTATCAAAGCTATCGGCAAACAGTTAGTTTGTGTTCACGTTAACCATGGTCTTATGAGAAAGAACGAAAGTGAAAATGTTGTTGAAATTTTCGGCAAAGAGCTTGATGCTAACCTTGTTTATGTTGACGCTACTGACCGTTTCCTTAATCTTCTTGACGGTGTTGCTGACCCAGAAAAGAAGAGAAAGATTATCGGTGCTGAATTTATTAATGTTTTTGCTGATGAAGCTAGAAAGCTTGAAGGAATCGAATTCCTTGCTCAGGGTACAATTTATCCTGACATTCTTGAAAGCATCAAGCAGGCAGAGGGCAAAAAGGCTGTTAAATCTCACCACAACGTTGGCGGACTTCCTGAAGACCTTAATTTCTCACTTGTTGAACCAATTAAGCTTCTCTTTAAGGACGAAGTTCGTGTAGTTGGTGAAGCACTCGGTCTTCCACACGCTATGGTTTATCGTCAGCCATTCCCAGGTCCTGGTCTTGGTGTTCGTTGCCTTGGTGCAATCACTCG